>NZ_JACOQG010000023.1:0-54078 GCF_014297245.1 Blautia difficilis
CGGCTCATCCATTTCCCCTTATGATTAAGTACAAAAGACAGTATTTTTGAATTTATATTTTGCGTATTTCTCTTTCGGAGAATACGGGAACCTTTTCAAATTTTGCAGAGAAAAATTGATTGACACCATATACGATACCACATATAATGTAAATAGGAGATATAAGAATGTCAAAATGGGATAAACTGATAACACGTATATGTAATTTATCAAAAGATCTTCGGTTTGATGAATTGCGAAAAGTATTGGAAAGTTATGGATATGATATGCATGTTCCGAGAAGTGGGAGCAGTCATTATACATTTAGAAAATCTGGGTGCATGCCTATTACAATACCAAAACATGAGCCGATAAAGAAAGTATATGTAGAAATGGTAAGGGAAATAGTAGAAAGTGAGGCGAAGAATCATGAAGACGCTGAATGATTATATGTCAATGTCCTATCGTATGGAAGTTGTGGAAGATAAAACCGAAGGAGGATTTGTAGTTTCGTATCCAGATCTCCCTGGTTGCATTACCAGCGGAGAAACAGTGGAAAGTGCAATTTCAAATGCTCTGGATGCAAAAAAAGCATGGCTTGAAGCTGCATTAGAAGAAGGGGTAGAAATCCATGAACCGGATAGCCTTGAAGATTATTCCGGACAGTTTAAGCTGAGAATTCCAAGAAGCCTGCATAGACTACTGGCAGAACATTCTCAGAGAGAGGGAATCAGTATGAATCAGTATTGCGTATATCTTCTTTCGAGGAATGATGCGGTATTCTCAAAATAGCAATTATAAGTAAGCAGCAAAGCATGTTATTGAGAGCGGAATGCACAGTAACATGGAAAGAGCCGATGAAAAAATAAGCAGTTGACAAAGAACAGGTACATTGTTATAATTGCCTACATGAACAAAGGCGTTCTTTCTATAGAAAAGTAACTGTAGAAAGTGCGCCATTTTTTATATCATTATATCAAAAGAAGCTATAAAACTTCCAGACAGGACAAAACTGTATCGAAGAATTATTAAGAAAGCAAAAACAGTAGAAATTATGCTGACAAGGAGTGAGTGAAAATGGGGAATTATACCAGAGAAGAAATATTACAGATGGCTGAGGAGGAAGACGTGGAATTTATCCGTCTCCAGTTCACAGATATGTTCGGAACGCTGAAAAACATCGCCATAACTGCCCGGGAACTTCCCCGTGCACTGGATAACCGATGTATCGTAGATGGTTCCTTTATAGCAGGAATCGCAGGAGAATCCGAACCGGATATGTACTTAAGACCGGATCTTGACACTTTTGCAATCCTTCCGTGGAGACCACAGCAGGGCAAAGTTGCCAGACTGTTATGCGACATCTATTGTCCGGACGGAACACCTCATGAGAGAAGTCCGAGATATATTCTGAAGAAAACCGCCCGGGAGGCAAAGAAGGAGGGATATACCTGTCTGGTAGATCCGGAATGTGAATTTTTCCTTTTTCATACAGATGATAACGGAGTTCCGACCACTGTAACACATGAGAAGGCAGGATATCTGGATGTCAGTCCTGTGGATCTGGGTGAAAACGCAAGACGTGATATTGTATTAAATCTGGAAGATATGGGGATTGAGGTAGAATCTTCTCACCATGAAACTGCTCCTGCCCAGCACGAAGTAGATTTTAAATACGGCGAAGTTCGTACGATTGCAGACCGGATCATGTCATTCAAGATGACAGTCCGTACCATTGCTAAACGCCATGGACTTCATGCGACATTTATGCCGAAACCGCGGGCAGAAGTAAACGGCTCTGGAATGCATATTCATTTCTTCTTATTTAAAGATGGAAGAAATGTATTCGTCAATCCGGGAAATCCCCAGGAATTAAGTGAAGAAGCTTATTACTTTGTAGGTGGTCTTCTGGCTCACAGCAAAGAGATGGCACTGATCACCAATCCTATCGTAAATTCCTATAAACGTCTGGTTCCCGGATATGAAGCACCGACAGAACTGACATGGACAAAGAATAACCAGAATTCCCTGGTAAGAATTCCGGGATCCAGAGGTATGGAAACAAGGATTGAGCTGAGAAGTCCGGATGCAGCAGCAAATCCGTATCTGGTATTTGCAGTATGTCTGGCAGCAGGACTGGATGGAATCCATAAGAAGATTTATCCGACCAAGTCCTCCAGCAGAGAGCTATCTGAAACAGACCAGAAAACAATGAAGATTGAGAATCTTCCGGGAAATTTAAACGAAGCAATTGATTACTTTGAACAGAGTGACTGGATCAAAGAAGTACTTGGAACAGAATTTTGTAAAGAATACGCAGCGGCCAAGAAAAAAGAATGGCTTCGTTATACAAGAGAAATTTCAGCCTGGGAAATCGAGGAATACTTATACAGAATTTAACCAGATAAAGCAGTTATCTGGTGTAGAGCCGCGTAGCGAAGCGGATGATTTTATCCGCTTGACCCGAATCAAGTAAGCCCCCTGGGTCGGTTGCGAAAAGCAATAAGTAGTGGACGGGAACCCAGGCTGTAACAGAAAGAGTGGTGGCAGATTATGAGCAGCAGCATTGTGATTGCGTTACCGAAAATTGAAGACGCAAAGAAAATCCGCACAATACTTAACAGACATGGGCTCACAGTAGCCTCTGTCTGCAGCTCTGTCTCTAATGCTCTGGCCAGTATCTCGGAACTTGACAGTGGTGTTCTGATATGCGGGTATAAGCTAACAGATGCCTATTATAAAGACGCTCTGGATGACTTGCCACAGTATTTTGAAATGCTGCTTCTGGCTTCTCAGCGTATTATAGATGAAGCACCGAATTCTGTCAGCACTGTACAGATGCCGATGAAAGCAAGCGTACTGGTAGATACGGTCAATGACATGCTCTATCATCTGGAACGCCGGATAAAAAAAGAAAAAAAGAAACCAAAGCCCAGATCAGAAAAAGAACAGAATTATATCTCGAATGCCAAACGCCTGCTGATGGAAAAAAACCAGATGACAGAAGAGGAAGCATACAGACATATCCAGAAATGCAGCATGGATTCCGGAACTAACATGGTAGAAACTGCACAGATGCTGCTCATGCTGATGTATGATGAGATTTGATTTATCGTATGTACTATAGCAACTCTGTAAAATACTGCGTCCTTCGCACTCTGCTGAACTGTCTTGATTGCATTATTTTGTGGAATTGCTATAAATAAAATATCCGAAAATAATAAGGAAAATTTTGTAAAAAATGACGATATTATTTTGACAGAATATGTGGTAATATACAAAATATATTTTTGTTCATATCAAGTTAGAGGCAAAATACATTTTGGCCCTGACATCATATTATAGAAAGAATACAAACAAACATAAAATAGATAATAACGGGAAGAATGATTACAAAGGCGTAATCAGAGAGTCCAGGGGATAAGTGTCTCCGGATTTTCTGATTACGCCTTTTTGATATTCCGGGGTTCAAGGTCAGAAAGTCGTTCATGCCTGCACGAAAAGACTTTTGAACATGAAACTCATAGAGATATCACAAAGGTTTTCAGAAATGAAGAAATGGAGGATGAGGAAATGGAATTTATGGATGGAACATGGAAAAAAGAAATCAATACCTGGGAGGAACTCGTAGGTAATAATCTCCTGAACCAGGAAGCCGTAATCGAAGGCGCTGTTCACAGCATCCGTAATATGGGTGATGTGGCATTTATCATTCTTAGAAGAAGGGAAGGTTTATTCCAGACAGTCTATGAAAATGAAATGGCAAATGTTTCCATTCATGAATTGAAGGAAGCAATGACGATCAGGGTGAAGGGAATTCTGCATGAAGAAGAGAGAGCACCCCACGGAAGAGAACTTCGTATCCGTCATATTGATATCTTATCAACACCTGCAGAGCCGCTTCCAATGGCAATCGACAAATGGAAACTGAACACTTCCCTGGAAGCAAAATTAAACTACAGACCGATTTCCCTGAGAAACATTCAGGAGCGTTCCAAATTTAAAATCCAGGAGGCACTGACAAAAGCATTCCGTGATTATCTCTACGGACAGGGATTCACAGAAATCCATACTCCGAAGATCGGGGCAAGAGGAGCAGAGGGTGGGGCAAACCTTTTCAAATTCAGCTACTTCCACAAACCTGCAGTACTTGCGCAGAGCCCACAGTTCTATAAACAGATGATGGTTGGCGTATTTGACAGAGTATTTGAGACAGGTCCTGTATTCCGTGCTGAGAAACATAATACCAAACGTCACTTAAACGAATATACCAGTCTGGACTTCGAGATGGGATATATTGACAGCTTTGAGGAAATCATGGCAATGGAAACAGGATTCCTGCAGTATGCCATGAACCTTCTGAAAACAGAATATGCAAAAGAAGTACAGATCCTGAAGCTTGAGATTCCGGACGTGTCCAAAATCCCGGCAGTCCGTTTTGACGTAGCCAAAGAACTGGTGTCACAGAAATACAACCGTAAGATCAGAAACCCATTTGACCTGGAGCCGGAAGAAGAAGCATTGATCGGACAGTATTTCAAAGAAGAATATGGCTCAGATTTCGTATTTGTCACACATTATCCGTCAAAGAAACGTCCATTCTATGCAATGGATGATCCGGAAGACGCAAGATTTACCTTAAGCTTTGACCTGTTATTCAAAGGCCTTGAGATTACAACAGGCGGACAGCGTATCCATGATTACAACATGATGGTACAGAAGATTGAAGACAGAGGTATGACACAGGAAGGTATGGAACAGTATCTGGATACCTTTAAACATGGCATGCCGCCTCACGGTGGTCTGGGAATCGGTCTGGAACGTCTGACCATGCAGCTTATCGGCGAAGAGAATGTTCGTGAAACCTGCCTCTTCCCGCGAGATATGAACCGACTGGAGCCGTAAATGAGTCAGAAATTTGGAAAGCTGTCTATATATTGACCGGAAGCGGCAGATTGATTCCGGGAAGAAAGAAATAAAAGCAATATAGAATGCTATAGACAGCATATATAAGGAGAAAATCATGGCAAAGATCATAGATGATGAAACAATGGAAAATGTCTGCATCCTGGCCAAGCTTTCCCTCTCAGAAGAAGAAAAGGAAAAAGCAAAAGCCCAAATGCAGAAAATGCTTGATTATGTAGAAAAACTGGATGAACTGGATACATCGGAAGTAGAGCCTATGTCCCATATTTTCCAGGACGAAAATGTATTTCGTGAGGATGTTGTCACAAATGGAGACAACAAAGAAGCAATGCTGGCAAATGCACCGAAAGCAAAAGAAGGACAGTATCAGGTTCCGAAAACCATAGGATAGGAGACAGGACAATGGAGTTGGAGAAATTAACAGCCCTGCAGCTTGGGGAAAAAATAAAACAGCGTCAGGTCAGCGTCCTGGATGGAGTAAAAACTGTTTTTGAACAGATTGAGAAACAGGATTCAGAAGTACACGCTTATCTTGACACATATAGAGAAGAAGCATATAAACGTGCAGAAGAAGTACAAAAAGGCATTGAGGACGGTACTTATACCGGTCCTCTTGCAGGCGTACCCATCGCAATCAAAGACAATATCTGTATGAACGGAAAGAAAACAACCTGTGCATCGAAGATTCTTGAGAACTTTGTGCCGCAGTATAATGCAGAAGTCATTGACCGTCTGGAAAAAGCCGGACTGGTCATTATCGGAAAAACAAACATGGATGAATTTGCCATGGGAAGTACAACAGAGACCTCCGCTTACGGCATCACCAGAAACCCATGGAATCTGGAACACGTACCAGGCGGTTCTTCAGGTGGTTCCTGTGCAGCCGTAGCAGCAGGAGAAACTTATCTGGCACTTGGTTCAGATACAGGCGGATCTATCCGCCAGCCAAGTTCTTACTGTGGCGTGACCGGAATCAAGCCAACATATGGAACGGTATCCCGTTACGGTTTGGTAGCTTACGCATCCTCTCTGGATCAGATCGGTCCGGTTGGCAAAGATGTAGCTGACTGCGCAGCCCTTCTGGAAATTATTGCAGGACATGATGAAAAAGACAGCACATCCATGAAAAGAGAAGACCTTCAGTGCTCCAAAGAACTGACAGGCGATATCAAGGGGATGAAATTCGGAGTTCCTGAAGAATACCTGGCAGAAGGACTTGATCCAGAAGTAAAAGCATCTTTTATGGGCGTTCTTGATACGCTGAAAGAACTGGGAGCAGAAGTAGAATTCTTCTCTATCAAGACTATGGAATACATGATTCCGGCTTACTATATTATTGCCAGTGCAGAAGCAAGTTCCAACTTGGAACGTTTCGATGGAGTGAAATACGGTTTCCGTGCAACAGAATACGAAGGTCTTCACGACATGTACAAAAAAACCAGAACAGCAGGCTTCGGCGAGGAAGTAAAACGCCGTATCATGCTTGGTTCCTTCGTATTAAGCTCAGGTTATTATGATGCATACTATCTGAAGGCGCTCCGCACAAAAGCTCTGATCAAGAAAGAATTTGACCAGGCATTTGGCAAATATGATGTGCTCCTTGCACCTGCATCTCCATTTACAGCGCCGAAGATCGGTGAAAGCTTAAAGGATCCCCTTGCCATGTATCTTGGAGATATCTACACAGTAGCAGTCAATCTCTGCGGTCTTCCGGGAATCACAGTTCCATGCGGAAAAGACAGCAAGGGTCTCCCAATCGGTATCCAGATGATCGGGGACTGCTTCATGGAAAAGAAAATCCTGCGTGCAGCACACGCCTATGAAACCAGCCGCGGTTCCTTTGCCGTGCCAGGAGAAGGAGGAACCAGATAATGAAACAGTACGAAACAGTCATAGGACTTGAGGTCCATGTAGAACTTGCAACAAAAACAAAAATTTTCTGCGGCTGCTCCACAGAGTTCGGAGGAGCACCCAATACACATACATGCCCGGTCTGCACAGGTATGCCGGGTTCCCTGCCTGTATTAAACAAGAAAGTAGTAGAGTTTGCCCTGAAAGCAGGTCTTGCAGCAAACTGTCAGATCCATCAGTACTGCAAATTTGACCGTAAGAACTATTTCTATCCGGATAACCCCCAGAACTATCAGATTTCTCAGTTATATCTGCCAATCTGTCATGACGGATGGGTAGAGATTGAAACATCTGCAGGCAAAAAGAAAATTCGTATCCATGAAATGCATATGGAAGAGGATGCAGGTAAACTGATCCATGATGAATGGGAAGACTGCTCTCTGGTAGACTATAACCGAAGCGGCGTACCGCTGATCGAGATCGTATCTGAGCCGGATATGAGAAGCTCAGAGGAAGTAATTGCCTATCTTGAAAAACTCCGCTGTATGATGCAATATTTGGGTGTATCAGACTGTAAGCTTCAGGAAGGTTCCATGCGTGCAGACGTTAACCTTTCCGTACGTGAAGTGGGAGCAGAAGAATTCGGCACCAGAACAGAGATGAAAAACCTGAACTCTTTCAAGGCCATTGCCAGAGCAATTGAGGGCGAAAGAGAACGTCAGATCGAATTGATCGAAGAAGGCAAGGCGGTTACACAGGAAACACGCCGCTGGGATGACAACAAAGAATATTCTTATGCGATGCGTTCCAAAGAGGATGCCAAGGATTACAGATATTTTCCTGATCCTGATCTTCCGCCGATTCATATTTCTGATGCATGGATCGAAAAAATCAAGGCAGAGCAGCCGGAGCTTCGCGAAGCAAAACAGGCCCGCTATCAGGAAGAATACGGACTCCCGGCATACGATGCGGGAATCCTTACAGAATCCCGCCATCTTGCAGGTCTTTTTGAAGAAACAGCAGCAATCTACGGAAATGCAAAGAAGACAGCAAACTGGTTTATGGGTGAGGTACTCCGCCTGACAAAAGACAAGGCAATGGATCCGGAACAGGTATCTTTCTCACCGAAACATCTTGCAGATCTTCTGGTAATGGTAGAAAAATCCGAAGTCAGCCCCCAGAATGCCAAGAAAGTTTTTGAGAAAGTCTTTGCGGAAGACATTGATCCTGTAGCCTACATTGAGGAACATGGTCTGAAGATTGTAGAAGACACAGGACTTCTGGAAGAAACCATCAACAGGATCCTGGATGCTAACCCAGGACCACTTTCAGAACTTCTGGGAGGTAAAGATAAAGTCATGGGCTTCTTTGTAGGCCAGATCATGAAAGAGATGAAAGGCAAGGTAAATCCTGCAAGTGCTCGCGAGACACTTATGAAAGAAGTAGAGAAGCGTAAATAAAATAAATCACCCCGGACATTATGCCGGGGTAAAAAATGTTACTGTTCACTCTGTTCACAGCAACACGCTTCGCGATGCAAAAAATATGAACCTCTTTGTACAAAGCACAAGGAGTATCGTTTGCTTCGCAAACTTAATTTATGCTAATCGCATAAATTCGCGCAGTATGTCTCGGGTTTTCTGTGACCTTCGCTCACAAAAAACACCTCGCGGGATATTACCAGTGAACAGTAATGTCAATATTAAAAATTATTCTCAGAAAATACTTTGGGGCTTTACATTGCTAAATAATTAAGTATAATATAACTCGAATAAAATATATTTGCAGAAAAGACACAAACAGAAATGGAAAGGCAAAGCAAAGCAGCAGCCTGCTGTAGACAGGTATATAAAAACTGCGAAACATGCCAGGGAGGAAATCAAACATGGTAACAGTAAACCACAACTATCTGAAATTACCGGGAAGCTATCTGTTTTCCACAATTGCAAAAAAAGTAAAAGCATATAAAGAAGCCAATCCACAGGCAAACGTGATCTCACTGGGAATCGGTGATGTAACTCAGCCTCTGGCTCCGGCAATCATTGAGGCACTTCATAAATCTGTAGATGAAATGGGTGATGCAGCTACTTTTCATGGCTATGCACCGGATCTTGGTTATGAATTCTTAAGATCTGCCATTGCAAAGAATGACTACAAAGACAGAGGATGCGACATTGAGGCAGACGAAATCTTTGTCTCTGACGGTGCAAAGAGCGATTCCGGAAATATCCAGGAAATCTTTGGACTGGATAACAAGATTGCAGTGTGCGACCCTGTATACCCAGTATATGTAGATACAAACGTAATGGCAGGTCGTACAGGAGAATACAACAAAGAACGTGGCAACTTTGATAACGTAATCTACATGCCATGCACAGAAGCCAACGGCTTCCTTCCGGAATTCCCTGAAGAAGTACCGGATCTTATCTACCTTTGCTTTCCGAACAACCCAACCGGTGGTGCCATCACCAAACCACAGCTTCAGGAATGGGTAGATTATGCAAATAAAAATGGCTCCGTCATTATCTATGATGCAGCATACGAAGCATACATTTCCGAAGAAAATGTACCGCACAGCATCTATGAGTGCGAAGGAGCAAGAACCTGCGCAATCGAACTGCGCAGCTTCTCCAAAAATGCAGGTTTTACAGGTGTCCGCCTCGGCTTTACAGTTGTACCAAAGGATCTGGTTCGTGACGGCGTAGATCTTCACAGCCTCTGGGCAAGACGTCATGGCACAAAATTCAACGGTGCTCCATACATCGTACAGCGTGCAGGAGAGGCTGTATACTCTCCGGAAGGAAAAGCACAGCTGAAAGAACAGGTAGGTTACTACATGAGTAACGCCAAAGCCATCTACGAAGGTCTGGCATCAGCAGGCTATTCTGTATCCGGTGGCGTAAATGCTCCGTATATCTGGTTGAAAACACCGGATAAGATGACTTCCTGGGAGTTCTTTGACTATCTTCTTGAAAAAGCCAACATCGTAGGAACTCCGGGCTCAGGATTCGGTGCTCATGGTGAGGGATTCTTCCGTCTCACTGCGTTTGGAACCCATGAGAATACCATAGAGGCCATTGAGAGAATCAAAAATCTGTAGTTTTTAACCGAATCAAGTAAGTCCCCTGGGTCGGTTGCGAAAAGCAATAAGCAGTGGGTGGGGACTTCACAAAGTATAATAAAAAGAATGGCAGAAGCTGTTGAATATGCCCCCTTTCTCAAGTATACTTAAGGTATTAAAGAAAGGAGGCGTATTTTTATGAAACAAAGAACAATGCTTTATTTATTCAGTCTTTCAGCAGTAATGGTGTCTGCCACAGTATATGCAGGCGAAACAAAACCGGAAATCCAGATCGCAGCGGAGAGTACAACCGGCAGTCTGAAGGATATGGAGATGGAATGACCATGTTTAAGGGATCAAAGGTTATATCACCGGCTGAAGGTGAAGAATGGACCATTGATCATGATCTGGTTATTGATTATATAGCTTCCCTTGATGATGTGATCGGTGATGAGTATGCACAGGCGCATGGACAGGGACGAATTACCCTGATCACAGAAGAGAAAACAGAAGATACAGCGGAAGAATAAAAAAATGGTATTTTATATAGAATCGTGGTATTATAAGAGACAAAGTATAATTTACAGGAGGACAATGCAATGAGAATCAGACGTGAAGAGCATATGGCAGGCGGCAATGGACATGTAATTATCAAGGAGCTTCTGGATGCAGAGCAGTTAAACGGTAAATGTGGGCTGTATGCACAGGTAACTCTGGAACCGGGATGTTCACTGGGATATCATGAGCATCATGGAGAAAGCGAAACTTATTATATTTTACAGGGACAGGGAGAGTACAATGATAATGGTACTTATCGTCCTGTTAAGTCAGGAGATATTACTTTTACTCCGGATAATCATGGACATGGACTTGCCAATACAGGAAACACAGATTTGGTATTCATGGCATTGATCATTAAAGACTGATAGCTAAAAAACAGCAGCAGATATTTTCCAAAAGGAAAAACTGACTGCTGTTTTTTGTTGCTAAGACAAAGCCGGGTGGTTATAATAAATACAGACTTTGGTATTTGAGATTTACCATAAAATAAGAATTGCACAAATGGAGAAAAACATATGTATAAGAAGAATGCAAAAAAATTATTGAAATTTATAGAGAAAAGCCCTACTGCATTTCAGGCAGTGGCAGAGATGATGAAAAGACTTGAAAAGGAAGGCTTTGAAGAGCTGAAAGAAGAGAAACACTGGAAGCTTAAACAAGGTGGAAATTATTATGTGACCAGAAATCATTCTGCTATCATAGCTTTTTCTATTCCTGAAAAGCCTGTATGGAAATTTCATATCATGGCAAGCCACAGTGATTCCCCTTCTCTTAAGATTAAAGAGAATCCGGAAATAGAGGTGGAGAATGCTTATATCAAACTGAATGTAGAACGTTATGGTGGAATGATTCTGTCTCCATGGTTTGACAGACCTCTGTCAGTGGCAGGAAGACTGATCGTTCGTCAGGATGGAAAGGTCAGAGAGAAGATGGTGACTGTGGACAGAGATCTTCTGGTTATTCCCAACCTTGCCATTCACATGAACAGGGAAGTAAATGAGGGATACAAATATAATGTACAGAAAGATATGCTGCCTCTTTTCAGTGATAAGGAAGGAAAGGGCAGATTTATGGAAACTGTGGCTGAAGCTGCAGATGTAAAGACAGAAGATATTCTGGGACATGATCTGTTCCTTTATGACAGGACTCCGGGTACTCTGTGGGGAATAAATGAGGAATTTGTTTCTGCACCCAGACTGGACGACTTACAGTGTGCATTCTCTTCTCTGGAAGGATTTCTGCAGGGAGAGCGTAAGGAAAGTATTGCTGTCCATTGTGTGCTGGATAATGAAGAAGTGGGAAGCAGCACAAGACAGGGGGCTGCCTCCACATTCCTGAAGGATACTCTGATGCGGATCAATATGGGACTGGGACGAACCCAGGAGGAATACTATATGGCACTTGCAGACAGCTTTATGATTTCTGCAGATAATGCTCATGCCCTCCATCCAAACCATACAGATAAGACAGATCCGGTAAATCGTCCGGTGCTGAATGAGGGAATCGTGATCAAGTACAATGCAAATCAGAAATATTGTACAGACGGAGTATCCGCTGCAATTTTCAAAGACATCTGCCACAGGGCAAAGGTGCCGTACCAGACTTTTGTGAACCGCTCAGATATGGCAGGTGGTTCCACACTGGGAAATATTTCCAATACCCAGGTTCCTATGAAAACAGTGGATATTGGTCTGGCACAGCTTGCTATGCATTCTGTATATGAAACTACAGGTGCCAAGGATACAGAGAGCCTGATAAAGGCTGCGTCAGTGCTTTTTGCATAGCTTGTGGGCACACTGGCAGATAAAAGTAAATATAAGGATCAGGAGATAAGAAAGTGAACAGAAAAGCAGTGTTTTTTGATGCAGACGGAACACTCTGCGATATGGAAAAGGGTGTACCCCAGAGCACGAAGGAGGCATTGAAAAAATTAAGAGAAAACGGTCATGAGGCATGGCTGTGTACAGGCAGGAGCAGAGCTTTTGTTTCCTGGTATCTGGAAGAACTTCCGTTTACAGGTATGATCAGTGCCTGTGGGGCTACCATTGAAAAGAACGGAGAGCGTCTTTTTAATAAAGAGATGACTCCGGAAATTGCAAAAAAGTCAGTGGAAATTCTGCGCAGATATGGTCTGGTCCCGGTTATGGAAGGTGCAGATTTTATGTATTATGATAAGGATGAATATAATACAGATGTGAATTGGTATACAGATCTGATCACAGAATCTCTGGGACCAAAATGGCGTCCCATCAGGGGAAATGAAGACTGTATGCACATTAATAAGATTAGTGCAAAAATGATAAAGGGTTGTGATGCAGAGGCTGCCTGCAGAGAACTGAGTAAGTATTATGATATTATCCGTCATGAGAGCGGTTCAGGAATTGCGGGAACCACTATTGAACTTGTTCCCAAGGGCTTTAACAAGGCAGTGGGAATCTCGGCAGTGTGCAGGCTCTTTGACATTCCATGGGAGGATACTATCGTATTTGGAGACAGCAATAATGATCTTGCCATGTTTGAATATGCGGCAGTGAAGGTTGCCATGGGAAATGGTTCAGAGAAAATAAAAGCTCTGGCTGATCATATTACACAGGATATGTTTCATTATGGAATCAGAAACGGCCTGGAATATCTGAAGCTGATCTAACATAAAAGCCTGGGCTCAGATCAGTCCCAGGCTTTTGCATATGTAGAGCCAGATTGTCATGGTAAAGGAGCTTAACAGAGTGGTAGTCATAACTACACCGGAAGTAAAATCACCGTCATACTTCATGTTTTTGGCCATGATATAACAGCTTACAGTAGTGGCAGAGCCTAGCATGATAATGATAGCCACCAGCATATCATGGGAGAAGCCAAATAATACGGCAATGGGAAGAAATACAGCTTCATAGCCTACAAGTTTCAGAAAGGTACAGGCGATCAGCGGCTTTGGTCTTGAAAAGGCTTTGCCGAATTTCAGCGCACCGCCCATAGCCATCAGACCAAGAGGAGTAGCGGTTTTTCCCAGGTTATTGACAGAGATTCTTATGATTGCGGGCAGAGGAAGACGTAAAAGAGACCATATCATACCGGCAAGGATTCCAAGGATAATAGGATTAGTGGCAATGCCCTTTAGGGTTTTGACAAGCTTTGTGGTATCCAGCTTTCCACCTCCGGGTGCGAAAAGGGAAAGTGTGGTAACTGCCATTACATTATACAGAGGCACACTTCCAATGATCATAAGGGGAGCCATTCCTGCATTTCCATAAAGATTCTGGATAATGGCAATTCCAAGGATGGCAGCACTGCTGCGGTAGGATGCCTGGATAAATTCACCCTGAATATTGCGTGGCTTCAATAAATAGGAAAGTCCTGTGGAAATTCCAATACTGATCAGTGTTACAAAGAAACAGAACAATACGAATTTTGTATTCCAAACACTGTAAAAGTCAGACTCTGCAATATCCAGAAACAAAAGTGCAGGCAATGCGGCATTAAATACAAATTTGTTCAGGCGGCTTACAAAGGTGTCATCAAAAAGGCCGATCCGCCTGAAAAAAAGTCCCAGCACCAGAGTGAGGAAAATGGGAATGGTGGCATTAAGACAGAAAACAAGATTTTCCATAACAGATGTCCTTTCAAAAACAATAATAACATCCATGATTATAAACATTTGTCAGGAATTGTCAAATATGGATTTCTATGCTATTCTGAAAAAGAAATTTTGAAAAACCGTAGATAGTGGAGTGATGAAACATGAAGTACGGAAAGATACGAATTGAAGATGGGTTTCTGGTATTTACCAGACATATGATGATAAACAGTCTTCCATGTAGAGACATTGTATGGGCTTATATGCGAAAAGAAGGCGCAGATGAAGGCGGCGACAGGCAGCTGAGCATAAATTATCTTGTAATCGTTACCAGGAGAAAAAAACGGTATAAATTTGATATGAGCCAGAGAGAGGTACAAGATTGTATCCGCCTTCTCAGGGCACTGAATCCGGATATGGCAACAGGCTTTCCTAAAGGAGGAAGAGTGCTTCTTCAGAGCCTGTCGGATACCAGGGATCTGGGTGCGATTGTCACGGAAGATGGCAGACATATTCTGCCTAAAAGGCTTCTGCGCAGCGGAGCCCTGTATCATATCAGCCAGGCAGATAAGGAGCTTCTTATGGAAGCATATAATCTGAAAGCAGTGATTGATCTGCGGTCCGGCGCGGAAATCAGGAAAAAACCGGATCTTATTATGGCAGGAGTGGAATATTATCACATTCCCATTCTGGAAGAGGTTTCCGGCTTGTGCGATACTGGAGATATCCGTGAACTTTTGCAGAAAATTCCGGCTGATCCCTGGGAATATGTGAGAAATTTCTATGCACAGATAGGCACGGATTTCTATGCCATTAAGCAGTTTGCCAGGTTTGTGGATGTGGTTTACCATCATGAAAAAGGAGCACTTCTCTGGCACAGCGACACAGGAAGAGGGAGAGCGGGGCTGGCTACAGCCTTACTTCTGGCACTGTTGGGTGTAAAGAAGGATATTATTTATCAGGATTATCTGCGTACAAATCGTTATCTGTCACCGGAGCTTAAATATATGCTGCGTCTGTCCCAGACCTGGCCGGAAGCAGGAGCAGATACAGAAGAGAAATTGACAGCATTGTATCAGGTCAGAGAGGACTACCTGGATACTGCATATAAATCCGTGTTGGAAGAGTATGGCACTATGGAAAGATTTTTCAGGGATGCGCTCTATCTGAAACCCAAAATGATTGAGGAACTGCGGGAAAAGTATCTGATCTGATGATTTTTTTCAAAATAGCCAAAAATCAGTAAAAAAAACCGATTGGTTTGACCAAAAATATCATTGACAAAATGTTGATTGTTGATATAATGGTAACCATACAAATTATTTATTATATTAACGCGTTGATGAAGTGCGTTGAAAGCAGGTGAAACATGCAGAAGAGAGTATTATCCCTGTTAGTAGATAATACTGCAGGTGTGACTACCCGGGTATCTGGTCTGTTCAGCCGCAGAGGATATAATATTGACAGCATTACAGGCGGTGTAACGGCAGATGACCGGTTTTCCAGGATTACCGTTGTGTGCAGCGGCGATGAATTGATTCTGGAACAGATCACAAATCAGCTTGCCAAGCTTGTAGATGTAAGAGATATCAAGATTCTGGAACCGGATAACAGTGTATGCCATGAGTTACTTATGGTGAAGGTATCAGCCAGACCGGAACAGAGACAGGGGATTATTTCCATTGCAGATATATTCCATGCCAAGGTTGTGGATGTGAGTAAGGAATCCCTCATACTGGAAATGACAGGTACTCATAATAAGCTGGAAGCATTTATTGATCTGATGAAGGACTATGAAATCTTGGAGATGGCCCGTACAGGTGTTACCGGATTATCCAGAGGATCAGATGATGTGACTTTTTTATAGCTTGATTATTACATAGTTTGCTAGGGGAGAATCCCTTAACGATAAATTTTTTACAAATTAGCAGGAGGAAAATTAAAATGGCTAACAAGATTTTTTATCAGGAAGATTGTAATTTAAGCTTACTGGATGGTAAAAAAATTGCAATTATTGGATACGGAAGCCAGGGACATGCACATGCTCTGAACTTAAAGGACTCCGGATGTGATGTCATTATCGGTCTGTACGAAGGCAGCAAATCCTGGAAGAAAGCTGAAGAGCAGGGCTTTAAGGTATATACAGCAGCTGAAGCAGCTAAACAGGCAGATATCATCATGATTCTTATCAACGATGAGAAACAGGCTAAGCTTTACAAAGAATCTATCGAACCGAACCTTGAAGAAGGCAACATGTTAATGTTTGCTCATGGTTTCAACATCCATTTTGGATGCATCAAACCTCCGAAATATGTTGACGTTACAATGATCGCTCCTAAAGGACCTGGACATACTGTAAGAAGCGAATATCAGGCTGGAAAAGGTGTTCCTTGTCTGATCGCTGTAGAGCAGGATGCTACAGGTAAAGCTCAGGATATCGCACTTGCATATGCACTTGGTATCGGCGGAGCAAGAGCAGGTGTTCTTGAGACAACATTCCGCACAGAGACAGAGACAGACCTCTTCGGTGAGCAGGCTGTACTTTGCGGTGGTGTTTGCGCACTTATGCAGGCTGGTTTCGAGACACTTGTGGAAGCCGGTTATGACCCAAGAAATGCATATTTTGAATGTATTCATGAAATGAAACTGATCGTAGACCTGATCTATCAGTCAGGATTCGCAGGAATGAGATATTCTATCTCCAACACTGCTGAATATGGCGATTACATCACAGGACCTAAGATCATCACAGAAGATACAAAGAAAGCTATGAAGAAAGTCCTTTCTGATATCCAGGATGGTACATTTGCAAAAGACTTCTTACTTGATATGTCTGATGCAGGTGCACAGGTTCACTTCAAAGCTATGAGAAAGAAAGCTTCTGAGCATCAGTCTGAAAAAGTTGGCGAAGAGATCCGTAAACTTTACAGCTGGAATGGCGAAGACAAACTTATTAATAACTAATTAAAGAATAAGTATGAAACCCCTGTCATAATTTTGACAGGGGTTTTGTTGCGAAAAATTATAATTCTATTATTTGTCCATTTTCAGAATCATATCTGCAATATTTTCCATTTCCGGATATAAATGGCTGGTAAGTATTGGTCTTAATATCCTTTAGATAGACAATACCGGTAGCGATCATTTCTACCAGGGAGAAACGTTCACTGAGACTGGAAATCCATTTGTAGGTTTTGTTCTTTGAGGAATCTGCCATGATCATATTGTAAGCATGACCATCCGGGGAGGCTTTTTCCAAAGAGAAGTATACTTTTTCAGCTTTGTCAGGTGTATCAAAGACCTGGCTGGTTATATAAGAAGAAAAATTAGTTTTAACAAATTTATGAAAAGAATTCAGGTCATAGGTGATTCCGGATACTTCATCAATGATCTTATCTCCACGTTCCAGGCGGGTGCGGATTACCTTCAAAACCTCCACAGTCCAGTTGATAAAGGAAATACTACTGTAATTCATACTCTCCAGAAGTGTACTGATTAATGCTTTTGATAATACATTTGATCTCACGGCCTCATCATAAAGTTCTTTGTTCATAATGTTCCCTCTTTTCTTATTATTTTGATTTAGAATTAGAGCTGTGATATTATAGAGTTACTGACATCATATGATTTTTAGGAAATATAATAAGTGGATGTACTAATATTATTATAAGTCGGTATCGTATAAAATGCAATAAAAAATAAGACAACTAAAATTGAAATTGTGTAAAATAACCAAATGGCAGTGTCCGATGAAACAGACATTGCCACGAAAGAGATGATAAGAAGGAGATGGAAAATTTGAAAACAGAAGAGGAATTTATCAGTGGTTTTTGTCGTACTTGTAATATGGGGCAGACAGTATGCTGTGAATATACTATACAAGATAACGAAAAAACACTGTCATTTATGGATTGTGCCCATGAAAGGTGTGTAAATACAGGAGCCTGCGAGATTTACAGACAAGCAAAGGCACTGGAATGCAAATAGGTTATATGAAAATTTTTAAAATAAAGAGTTGATCAGATACAGAAAATTGGCACTGTCCGTTTAACTGTTCAACATAATAAATAATGCTTTTGACTCCGATGCCATGTCCTTCTTTTGCTGAAACAGGAATACCATCTACAAATTCCGGCATTTTTGCTACAGGGTTTTCAACCTGGAGCATAAGATGTTTCTTTTTTTGAGAAATAGTAAGTCTGGCCCATCTGGATTGTCTGTCTGCCTGTTCTAATGCATGCATGGAATTTTCCAGTGCATTTGACAAAATTGTACAGAATGCAAGGTCAGAACAGGACAGATCTTTTCCGGTAGAAATATTACAGTCAAGAGAAAATCCCCTGTCTGTGAAGCGGGAATCATAGATAGAGATTACAGAGTTCAGCATTTCATTTGGGGAGTAATTGGAAATAATGGTATCAGCGTATGCTGAGCTGATCTCTTTGATATATTCCTGTGCTTTTTCAAAATGATTATTTTGCAGCTGCATAAGGATGATACTTAGATGGTGACGCATATCATGACGCAGGATTGCCAGTTTTTGACTGCTGATTTTTACCTGATCAATTTCTTTCTGCATGGACTGAAGCTGGATTTCCATCAGGTTACTGTACTGCTTTAGTTCCTGTTTGTTTTCATATTCTCTGAAATAGATCATAAGAAATACCAGATATGCAATACAGAAAGCGAATCCCATAAATTCAACGACTGCCTTGTTTCCGGAATACAGCAGACTGGAGAATTTGGTAGATGCATAATCAAAAATATAATAAACAAAAGGCAAGAATCCGATGATACTCAGTTCCCGGGTGTCTTTTGCAAAAATGGTACGGGTGGAACGAAAAACATATTTATAAAGAATGATAAATGTTCCAAACGTGGTCAGTATTCTGGCAGAATAGTAGCACCATTCTGCACCTGTTAGATTTAGTGCAAATAATCCGATCCAGTTACTTAGCTGACAGCAAAGATATGCGGAGAAAACCGAAACACAGGAAGAAATCAGAGGAAACTTGTAATAAAGGGATAAAAACAGGATTAAGGGTAAATGTACAATGAAAGGATAGGATTGCAGGGCAAGTGTTTCTCCGAAAAATGCTGAATTAATGAGGTACAGGGAACCCTGAACACAAAACAGTAGGAACAGGGATAAAATATTTTTCTTATTTGATTTTACACCAAGAAAAAAGGCGGAACAGTAAATTCCAAAAAGCAAAGTGCCTGCATTGTGTATGGCAGACAGAATCTGTATGAACATAACAGAACCTCCTGATATCAGGTTAGGGGCAAAGTACTTTTTTGCCCCTAACATCATTATATATTCAGTATAAAAGATTACAGACTCATTCGCAAGTCTATACATTTATTCGCAGGATCTGACAGGAACGAAGTGTGAACTGCTTATTGTTTTTCGGAATGGAAACAGGGGACTTACTTGATTTGGTTAAATTTGTTGAAGTAGTCTGTGAATTATGGTATGTTTTTATGTATAAAGCGATAAAAGCAGAAATGATGCTATGTATCTGCCTGCAAAAAAACTAAATGAGGTGATCTGAAATGAAATATGAAGTAAATGCATTGGGAAAACAGTGTCCCATACCGGTGGTAATGACAAAAAAGGTGATCGATCAGTCGGGAACAGGAGATGAAATAGAAATCCTGGTTGACAATGAGACTGCGGTAAACAATCTCAGCAGATTGGCAAATAAAACCGGTTGTACCTTTGTGTCAGAAAAACTGGAGGTAAAAAAATACAGGGTAAAAATGAAGGTTCAGACCGAACAGACAGGCACAGAAGTGAAGGAAGAGGAGTTTGTCTGTGAAATGCCGGGAAAGAAAGTAAAGGTAGCAGTGATTTCCGCTGATGTTATGGGAAAGGGAGATGATGAACTGGGAAAAGTTCTGATCAAGGGCTTTTTATATGCTTTATCACAGATGGAGACCCATGTGGATACAATCCTTTTTTACAACGGAGGAGCAAAGCTTACTACAGAAGGTTCTGACAGCATAGAAGATTTGAAGAAAATGGAAGCAGAAGGGACAGAGATACTGACCTGTGGTACCTGCCTGAAACATTATGGCCTGATGGAGAAGCTTTTGGTAGGGAAGGTTACGGATATGTATACCATTACTGAACGAATGATGGGGGCGGATAAAATTATCCGCCCGTAGATTAGTACATCGATTTCGAAATAACTATATACTAGATAGAAATGTGCTGCTCTTCAATATGATGTTTCTTTGCATAGCCGGTAAGAATCAGAGTGAGTGCGCCGTCTCCGGTAATATTGCAGGCAGTTCCGAAGCTGTCCTGAAGTGCAAAGATCGTGAGCATTAAAGCAGTGGCGTAATCTCCGAATTTCAGTATACCGGTGAGAAGTCCGAGAGAGGCCATGACAGTTCCACCGGGAACTCCGGGTGCACCTATGGCAAAAACTCCCAGAAGAATACAGAAAAGAGCCATAGTCCCTGGCGCAGGTACAGCACCATACAGGATCTTGGAAATTGTCATGCAGAAAAAAACTTCTGTCAGCACAGAGCCACAGAGATGAATGTTGGCAAATAAAGGAATACCAAACTGAACCATATCCTTTCTCAGGGGCTTAGCTTTTCCAGCACACTGAAGTGCTACGGCAAGGGTGGCTGCTGAGGACATGGTGCCTATTGCAGTAAGATAGGCGGGACCATAGTGGCGTATAACTTTCAGAGGATTTTCTCTGGCATAGATTCCGGCAGCAGTATACAGGAGAAACAGCCAGATAAAATGACCAAGTAATACAATGACAATAACTTTCAGGAATACAGGAAGCTGTCTGGTAATAGTTCCTTCGTAAGCCAGAGAACAGAAGGTCAGTCCAATGAACAGAGGAAGGATCGGAATAAGGATCCGGGATACCAGGGAAAGAACAATATTCTGAAATTCCTTCAGCAGGGAAGTCATCAGCTGTGCTTTGGTCCATGCAGAAGCCAGACCCAGCATAACAGCCAGAACCAGAGCGCTCATGACAGGCATGATCTGTGGAATAGAAAGCTGAAAAATCACATCAGGAAGACTTCTCAGACTATCTGCACTGGAACGGATAGATAAATGTGGAATCAGCAGGTAGCCTGCAGCTGTAGAGAATAAAGCTGCCCCCAGGGAAGAAAAATAGGCGATAAAGACAGCAATCCCCAACATGCGGGAAGCATTGTTACCAAGCTGGGTTATGGATGGGGCGATAAAACCGATAATGATCAGAGGAACACAGAAATTGATCAACTGCCCCAGAATATATTTCAGAGTTACGATAACATTTAATGCAGCTGTGGTGAAGGCGGATTCAGAGTTGAAATTTAAAAGCAGGCCGAATCCCATACCCAAGGCTACACTAACCAGAAGCTTAAATGGCAGACTATATAAAAATTTGCTTTTTTTCATAAAAATACCTCCTTTTAAGACAATTATAATATGAAATCGAAAAATCTACAATGACTGATTGATACTTGCAAGTTTTTACCAAATCGTGTATATTAAAGGATAGTATAGCATTGAAAAATGCAAAAGGAGGATTACTTACTTATGAAAAAATCACTTTTGCTGGTTCTGGTATTGGGTCTGGCTTTTGCAGCTTCCGGCTGTGGATTTGATCCTACTATTGATTCCAGTGTTATGATCGTAAAAGTTACCCCAACACCGGAGGTGACACCAACACCGGAAGTGACTCCTACACCGGAGGCAACTCCCACACCGGAGGTGACTACAGAGCAGACTGCCAGTGGGGTAAAGGTAGAGGTGAAAAACGGTACCTATTATGCAGCTTCTGAATTGAATCTTCGCTCTGATGCAAGTGCAGATGCAGAACTGGTGACAAGTGTAGCAGCTGGTACAACCTTAAACAGTACGGGTGTATGTGAGAACGGATGGGTTCGTGTAGATTACAATGGACAGGTATGTTATGCAAGCGGTGATTTTGTAACAACTACAGCACCTGAAGGAACTCAGGACGGATCAGCAGACCAGGCAGATACAGATCAGGCAGCATCCCAGGATGAATAGGCAGAGCAGTAATCAGTAAAAAACAAAATTATAAAATAAAAAGAGGAAGCGCATTGTGACGGAATGCGGCTTCCTCTTTTTAACCCAAAATAAACTGCGGAGCAGTTATTCAGTGTAGAGCTACGTAGCGAAGCGGATGATTTTATCCGCTTGACTTGGAACAACTGGATTATTGTGGGTAAACCAGCCTGTCCGGTTTGATATCGTAAAGTACTTCCTTCAGAAACTTTCCGGCCAGATATTTTGCCATTGGAAGATTCATATCCAGATAATTACCGCAATCTTTTGCAGCGGCACCGGGGACTTCTCCCTCAAAATCACGGATGAACTCAAAGGTTTCGGTCATCAGGGGTACAATATCACTGGATTCATAGTCTCCGATCAGCAGGAGATAATTGCCGGTGCGGCATCCCATTGGTCCCCAGTAAAGCATTTTTGACCCGAATTTTGGGTGGTTCCTGAGAAATGTGGCAGCCAGATGCTCGATGGTATGAAGCTCTGCTGTATTCATGACAGGCTCTTCGTTTGGGGAAGTCATACGGATATCAAAGGTAGTGACCACGCTGTCACCTGCTTTATCCTTGCGGGAGACATAAATACCGGGCTGTAATTTAATATGATCTATGGTGAAACTTGTTATTTTTTCCATTTGGATTCCTCACTTTCCTATATGATGCGATGGTCACAGGCGATATGCCTGTTTTGTCGTTTTTTATTGTAACAGTCCCTGGGATTTATTTCAAGAGTCTACTTTTTGACCCTGACATCATTATATACACATGAAAAATATGTGAAAAGAGTTGTTTTTTTTTAATGATACGTTATAATGCAATAAGGAAGCCTGGCGATATCACAGTAAAACCGGGTATGAAAAAATAGTAACAATCGGAGGTATAGATTTATGAAGAGAAAATTACTGGCAGCACTTTGTGTTACAGCTATGTCAGCAGGACTGCTTGCAGGCTGCGGAAGCAGTGAAAAGGCAGAAGATACATCAAAATCACAGGAAACATCTGCAGAAGATACTTCTGAGCAGGAAAGTAAAACGGATACAAAAACAGAATCCGGGACATCAGACAGTGATGAGGCTGTAAGCGAGAAGGAAGCAGAAGAGGCAGGCTTCTCCGATGGTTCAGAAAGCGAATCAGCAGACAGTTCAGATACTGAAAGCAAGGATGCAGATAAGGAGAGCACAGATGCTGCGCAGGGAGTACTTCTGGATACCTCAAAAGAGCTTACAGGAACACATCATGCAGAGATAGAGGTTAAAGATTACGGTACCATTGAGGTAGAGCTGGATGCAGATTCCGCACCTGTTACAGTGACAAATTTTGTAAAGCTTGCTCAGGATGGATTTTATGACGGACTTACTTTCCATCGTATTATTGAGGGATTTATGATCCAGGGCGGAGACCCTAATGGAGATGGAACCGGTGGATCTGATGAGAACATCAAGGGAGAATTCAGCAACAATGGCGTGGAAAATAATATTTCCCATACAAGAGGAACTATTTCCATGGCAAGAGCCCAGGACCCGGACAGTGGAAGCTCTCAGTTCTTTATTGTACAGGCAGACAGCACCTTCCTGGATGGGGATTACGCCGGATTCGGACATGTAACAGAGGGTATGGATATTGTGGATAAGATTTGTGAGGATGCAAAACCTACAGATGATAATGGAACCATTTCAAAAGAGGAGCAGCCTGTGATCGAGAAAGTTACGATCATAGACTGATGGAGAATTTGAAAATGCTTGAGGGAAAAACTGTATTATTGGGTGTGACGGGCAGTATTGCGGCATATAAGATCGCCAGTCTGGCCAGCGCATTAAAGAAGCGTCATGCAGATGTGCATGTATTGATGACAGAAAACGCTACAAATTTTATCAATCCCATTACTTTTGAAACTCTCACAGGAAATAAATGCCTGGTAGACACCTTTGACCGGAATTTTCAGTTTCAGGTAGAGCATATATCCATTGCAAAGAAGGCTGACGTAGTGATGATCGCACCGGCGAGCGCAAATGTGATTGGCAAGCTGGCTCATGGGATTGCAGATGATATGCTTACCACCACGATCATGGCATGTAAATGTAAGAAATTCATTTCACCAGCCATGAATACAAATATGTTTGAAAACCCTGTTGTACAGGATAACCTTAAGATTCTGGAGCATTATGGATATGAAGTGATCGCACCGGCAAACGGATATCTGGCATGTGGCGATACAGGTGCGGGCAAGATGCCTGAACCAGAGACATTGCTTGCTTATATTGAAAGAGAAACTGCCTGTAAAAAGGATCTGAAGGGTAAAAAAATTCTGGTAACAGCAGGTCCGACACAGGAGGCAATTGACCCTGTGCGATATATCACGAATCATTCTTCAGGAAAAATGGGATACGCAATTGCGAAAACTGCCATGCTTCGTGGCGCAGATGTTACACTGGTGAGTGGACACACTGCTATCGAGCCGCCAATGTTTGTAAATCTGGTACCTGTTGTGACTGCAAAGGATATGTATGAAGCGGTGACTTCTATCAGTGATGAACAGGACATTATCATTAAAGCAGCGGCAGTTGCGGATTATCGTCCTGCAAATGTCAGCGACGAGAAAGTCAAGAAGAGCGAGGGACAGATGTCCATAGAATTGGAGAGAACAGATGATATTCTGAAATATCTGGGAGAACATAAGCCAACGGGACAGTTTTTGTGTGGATTTTCCATGGAAACCCAGAATGTGATCGAGAATTCCAGAGCAAAGCTGGTAAAGAAAAACTTGGATATGGTTGCAGCAAACAATGTAAAAGTAGAGGGTGCCGGATTCCAGGGAGACACAAATGTACTAACATTGATCACCCGGGAAGAGGAAATTTCACTTCCTCTTATGACAAAAGAAGGTGCGGCCGACAGACTTCTGGATAAAATTCTGGTTATGACAGCGGGCAGCAAATAAAGAAAAGGATAGAAAGGGAGGCTGTTGCACAAAAGAGATTTGCGGCAGTCTCTTTTCATGTTATGTAATTTATAGTAAATTGTAAAAAAGATAAGGAAATGACAGAATGATTTTAGCAATTGATATAGGAAATACGAACATTGTAGTTGGATGTATAGATGAAGAAAAGATTTATTTTACAGAGCGGCTTTCGACAGTGCGCACAAAGACAGAGCTGGAGTATGCGGTAGATCTTAAAACTGTACTGGATATTTATCATATTAAACGGACAGACATTGAGGGGTGCATTATTTCTTCAGTTGTGCCTCAGATTACGGGTATTGCAAAACTGGCAGCAGAGAAAATTCTGAAAAAAGAGGTTATGGTGCTGGGACCCGGTGTAAAGACTGGTTTGAATATTGTGATGGATAATCCGGGACAGCTGGGAGCTGATCTGGTGGCTGATGCGGTGGCAGGACTGGCCAGCTATCCGGTTCCTCTTGTGGTGATCGATATGGGCACTGCTACTACAATATCAGTGGTGAACAGCAAGAAACAATATATAGGTGGTATGATCATGCCAGGTGTGAGAATTTCTCTGGATGCGCTCACTGCCAGAGCTTCCCAGCTTAGTGGAATCAGCATCGATGCACCCAGACATATTATCGGAAAAAATACAATTGAGTGTATGAAAAGTGGGGTGCTTTATAGCAATGCGGCGGCTTTGGACGGAATTATTGACCGTATAGAAGAGGAACTTGGAGAAAAAACAACTGTGATTGCTACCGGCGGTCTGGCAAAGAAGATTGTACCTCACTGCAGAAAGGAAATCATCCTGGATGAAGAACTGCTTCTCAAGGGCTTGATGTTGATTTACAGGAAAAATAAATAATTCGGGTAAAGTAAAAAAGAGGAATTGACGAAAATGGAAGAACAGCAACATATTTTTACAAACAAAATGCTCCGAACCCTGTTGATACCGGTTATTTTTGAACAGGTACTGAATTCCCTGATGGGAACTGTGGATACCATGATGGTCAGCAATGTAGGCTCTGCTGCAATATCCGCGGTATCTCTGGTGGATTCCATCAATGTATTGGTGATCCAGGCGTTCTCAGCGCTGGCAGCAGGCGGTGCAATCCTCTGTTCACAGTACATAGGTCAGAAAAATCATGAAATGGCAAATAAATCAGCAAGACAGGTATTATTTATCATTACTGCCATATCCGTAGCAGTGACTGCTCTGTGCCTGCTGTTTCGTGTGCCGCTGTTAAAACTGATATTCGGAAAAGTAGAATCAGATGTTATGACTGCCTCTCAGGTGTATTTCTTCTATACGGCATTATCCTTCCCATTTATAGCACTTTATGATGCGGGAGCATCCATATTCCGGTCCCAGGGAAATACCAGAGGGCCAATGACAGTATCGGTTATTTCAAATGTGATTAATATCGGCGGAAATGCGGCGCTGATCTGGGGATTCAATATGGGAGTGGCAGGAGCTGCCATCGCAACTCTTGCATCCAGAGTCTTCTGTGCTGTAGTGGTACTCTGGCAGCTTCGTATGGACAGACAGCCTATTGTAGTCAGAAATTACAGACAGATCCGTCCCGATGGAAAAATGATCAGAAGAGTTCTGGCTCTGGGAATCCCGTCCGGCATAGAAAACAGCATGTTTCAGCTTGGAAAGCTGGCAATACAGTCTTCCGTATCTACACTGGGGACGGTAGCCATTGCAGCTCAGGCAATGACGAATATCCTTGAGAACCTTAACGGTATTGCAGCTATCGGTGTAGGAATCGGTCTGATGACGGTAGTAGGACAGTGTCTGGGAGCGGGCAGAAAGGATGAGGCAGTTTACTATATTAAGAAATTAAGTGTTCTTGCAGAAATCATTGTTGTTGCAAGCTGTCTTTTGGTGTTTGCCTTAACCATTCCGGTCACAAAGCTGGGTGGTATGGAACCGGAAAGTGCAAGAATGTGTTTCCATATGATATCCTGGATAACGGTTGTCAAACCTATTGTATGGACTCTGGCATTTATCCCTGCCTATGGCCTCAGAGCAGCCGGAGATGTAAAATTTTCTATGATCACATCCTGTATCACTATGTGGACATTCCGTTTTTGTCTTTGTGTATATCTGATCCGTTTCAGAGGCTTCGGCCCAATGGCTGTATGGATTGGAATGTTTACTGACTGGACAGTGCGGGGAATCGTATTTTCTCTTCGCTTCCACGGCAGGAAATGGCTGAAGCATAAGGTAGTATAACAAGGCGGTATAACCATGAAATGCGTTGACTTTTACTGCTCAAAATTATATAATGATTCTCGGAAATAATTCTGGAAAAGCATTACAGGAAGTCAGGTGAAATTCCTGCGCAAGTCCGTTACTGTAACAGCCAGATACTGTCTGCTTTTCATTGTAGAGAGGAAATATGATCTGCGGCAACCAGAGGATATTTCGGGAAAAGAACTTTCAGGAGGGATTTTGTTGCACACAGAAATCCCTCCTTTTTATTTGAATGTCAGGTAAATGACATTATAGCAATGCTGTGGAGTAATCTGCAGACAGAATGTGACAACAATGCAGCAAGGGAGGCGTCATGAAAAACGGACTGGAAGATTACTACGTGATACGTGGCAATAAAAAAATGAGGTTTGGCTATACAACAGGCTCCTGCGCAGCAGCTGCATGTAAGGGTGCTGCAGAGATCCTGCTGGGTGGTGTCATGCAGAAGGCTGTCACCTTGATGACTCCTAAGGGAATCCTGCTTACACTGGAACTGAAAGATATCCGAATTGAAGAGGATAGAGTGACCTGTGCAATTCAGAAGGATGCAGGAGATGATCCGGATACTACCAATGGAATTCTGGTCTATGCCACAGTGCAGAAAACAAAAGAACCGGGAATCATCCTTGACGGAGGCGTTGGCGTGGGAAGGGTAACAAAAGCCGGACTTTCCCAGAAAATCGGGGAAGCAGCTATTAATCCTGTGCCAAAGGCCATGATTTTGCGTGAAGCCACAGAAATCGCTGAGAAATATGATTATGAGGGTGGTCTTAAAATCATCATTTCCGTTCCTGAAGGTGTGGAAATTGCAAAGAAAACTTTTAATCCACGTCTGGGAATTGTGGGAGGAATCTCCATTCTGGGAACTTCCGGGATTGTAGAACCTATGAGCGAAGCTGCTCTTGTACAGAGTATCAATGTAGAGATGAAGCAGCATTTTTCCCAGGGAGAAGAATATCTTCTGGTAACACCGGGAAATTACGGGGCAGATTATCTGCGGGAGCATATGGATCTCCCTTATGAAAAAAATATTAAATGCAGCAATTATGTAGGTGAGACCATTGACATGGCAATTGATATGGGAGTTAAGGGAATCCTTTTCATTGCTCATATCGGAAAGTTTGTAAAAGTTGCAGCAGGAATCATGAATACCCATTCCCACAGTGCAGATGCCAGGATGGAAGTGCTGGCATCCAATGCGATCCGGGCAGGAGCATCGTTGGAGTGTGCAAAGGAAATCCTGAATGCATCTACTACAGATGAAGCAATAGACATTCTGGAAAAATATCAGATACTTCAGAAGACCATGAAAGAGATCCTGGACAGGATCCAGTTTTATTTAAATCACAGATCCTATGAACAGATCCTTCTGGGGGCAGTGATCTTTAATAATACTTATGGATATCTGGGACAAACTGCAGATGCAGAGAAGCTGATAAAGCTGATTAATGCACAGAATGATGAGGCACAGTTACAATAAATTTATAAAGGAGAATGATAGATTATGGTACATTTCGTAGGAGCAGGTCCGGGAGCACCGGATCTTATCACAGTAAGAGGAAAACAGTATCTGGAGGAAGCAGATGTGGTGATTTATGCAGGATCTCTGGTAAATCCAAAGCTTCTGGAATATACAAAGGACATCTGCATCATCTACAACAGTGCAAAAATGACACTGGAGGAAGTGATCCATGTGATCGAGAAGGCGGAAGCAGAGGGAAAGACAACTGTCCGCCTTCATACCGGAGATCCATGTATTTACGGTGCAATCCGTGAACAGATGGATATTCTGGATAAGAAAAATATCACTTATGATTACTGTCCGGGTGTCAGTGCATTCTGCGGTGCTGCAAGTGCCCTGAATCTGGAATATACTCTGCCGGATATTTCTCAGAGTGTGATCATTACACGAATGGAAGGCAGAACTCCGGTTCCGTCCAAGGAAAGCATTCAGTCATTTGCGGCTCATCAGGCAACTATGGTTGTATTCTTAAGTACAGGAATGCTGGAAGAACTGAGCAGACGTCTTATTGAAGGCGGTTACACAGCAGAAACACCTGCAGCCATTGTATATAAGGCAACCTGGCCGGAACAGAAGACCTTCGTCTGCACAGTGGGAACACTGGCAAAAACGGCTGCAGAAAATAATATTACAAAAACTGCTCTGATGATCATCGGAGATACAGTTGCAGCAGCACACTATGACCGCTCCAAGCTGTATGATCCGGAGTTTACTACAGAATTTCGTGAGGCTGTGAAATCAAAAACACATCACTCATAGAATCTGGTAACCTTAAGGAATTGCTATCGTTTATGAGATTACTGTAAACAGGAGAAAGAGAAGGAATATAACAGTGAAGGTTGCACTTATATGCTTCAGCCTTACCGGACAGCAGACCGGGGAGAGATTATGCAGGGGGCTGCAGGCGGCCGGGCTGACAGCAGAACTGGATAAAAAAAGTAAATATCTTCCGGATTCTATTCAGATCAGCACCTCTGCATGGGCAGGAGAGAAATTTCTTGTTTCAGATGCACTGATCTTTATCGGTGCCACCGGAATTGCCGTCCGCAGCATTGCGCCTTATGTAGCGTCAAAGAAGTCAGACCCTGCGGTGCTGGTCGTAGATGAGTGTGGAAAGTTTGTCATTTCCCTTCTGTCAGGACATCTGGGCGGTGCCAACGAACTGGCGCTAAAAACAGCAGAAATTCTGGATGCTATACCAGTGGTCACAACAGCCACAGACCTGCATCGTCGTTTTGCAGTAGATGTTTTTGCAAAGAAAAACAATTGCAATATTTTTAACATGAAAGCAGCAAAGGAAGTCTCTGCTGCACTTCTGGCAGGAAAGAAAGTTGGATTTTACAGTGAGTTTCCGACGGACGGCGAACTGCCAGAGGGGCTGATCCGGTGTGACGAATATGGGAATCCTGTCAACAGTACGGATGACAGATCAGAAGAGGAAACACAGAAAAGCTCTGATTTTGATGGAACAGGGACAGACTGTACGAATATAGACTGCGGAGTTGCAGTTACTGTACATACTTCCTGTAATCCTTTTATTTCTACCACACAGGTAGTTCCGAAATGTCTGACTCTGGGTATGGGCTGCAGGAAAGACAAGGATGCCCGTGGAATCGCAGAGGCAGCGCAGAAGGTGCTGGACAGATCCGGATTTCATAAAGAAGCATTTGAGCAAATCGCAAGCATCGATCTGAAGAAAGAAGAAAAGGGAATCCTGTCATTGTCACAGGACTGGCAGATTCCTTTTGTGACTTATACAGAAGAAGAATTAAAACAGGTGCCTGGAGAATTTACTCCCTCACCTTTTGTAAAAAAGATCACAGGTGTGGACAATGTCTGTGAGAGAAGTGCAGTCCTTGCCAGTGGAAATGGCAGGCTGCTGCAGAGAAAAACAGGAGAAAATGGTGTGACCACAGCAGTGGCTGCCAGGGAATGGAGGATACATTTTGAGTAAAATATATGTAATCGGAATCGGACCGGGAGCTTATGACCAGATGACAGGAAAAGCGATCCGCGCCATGAATGAAAGTGATGCAATCATCGGATATACCGTATATGTAGACCTGGTGAAGGAATATTTTCCGGGAAAAGAATTTATGACTACACCAATGAAAAAGGAAGTGGACCGTTGTGTACTTGCTTTTGAAGAGGCAAAGAAAGGTAAGACTGTTTCCATGATCTGCAGCGGTGATGCAGGAGTTTACGGTATGGCAGGTCTGATGTATGAGGTTGGTGTCAATTATCCGGAAACAGAACTGGAGATCATTCCGGGTGTGACAGCTGCAACAGGCGGAGCTGCTGTTCTGGGTGCACCTCTGATCCATGACTTCTGTCTGATCAGCTTAAGTGACCTTCTTACACCATGGGAAAAGATAGAGGCAAGACTTCTGGCAGCAGCTCAGGCAGATTTTGTTGTATGCCTTTACAATCCGTCAAGTAAAAAACGTCATGATTACCTGCAGAAAGCCTGTGATCTGATGATGAAATACAAATCACCGGATACCATCTGCGGAACAGTTTCCAATATCGCAAGAGACGGCCAGGAAGCTCATGTAATGACATTAAAAGAACTGAGAGATACACAGGTGGATATGTTTACCACAGTATTTATCGGTAATTCTCAGACAAAGGAAATCAACAATAAGATGGTAACACCGAGGGGATATAGGAATGTATAAAGTTCTTGTTTTTGCGGGAACAACAGAAGGATACGAGATCTGCCGGTTTCTGGCAGATCATAAGATAGAGACAAAGGGATTTGTTGCCACAGAATATGGCAGCAAATCTCTTACAGAAAGTGAATTCCTCACTGTGCAGACCGGAAGACTGGATGCAGCGGCCATGGAGGAGACCTTTTTACAGGAGAAACCGGAAATGGTGCTGGATGCCACTCATCCTTATGCTGCTGAGGTGACTGTAAATATCAGGACAGCCTGTGAGAATACGCAGACAGCATATTACAGGGTGCTGAGAGAAGCAGGAGAACATGAGGACAGGGCAGTATATGTGGACAGTGTTCAGGCTGCTGCAGATTATCTGGATCAGACCCAGGGAAATGTATTGCTGACAACAGGAAGCAAGGAGCTGGCCGGCTTTACAGGCATGAAGGATTATCAGAACCGTCTTTATGCAAGAGTCCTTTCTCTGCCCAATGTGATGAAAGCCTGTGCAGAGCTGGGATTTGAGGGTAAACATCTGATAGGAATGCAGGGACCTTTTTCCAGAGAACTGAATGCTGCAATGCTCAGACAGTATGACTGCAGATATCTGGTCACAAAGGATACAGGAAAAGCAGGTGGATTTCAGGATAAGATCGATGCTGCCCTGGAATGTGATGCAGTTCCTGTGATCATCGGGCGTCCTCTGAAGGAGGAAGGAATGTCTGTGAGAGAATGTAAGAGATTTCTTACAGAACATTTCAGCTTAGCCCACAGACCGCATATTACATTGCTGGGAATTGGAATGGGAAGTCAAAAACTTCTCACTGTCCAGGGTAAGAACAGCCTGGATCAGGCGGATCTTCTGATCGGTGCCAGGAGGATGGTGGATTCTGTGAAACGTCCGGGACAGGATGTGTTCGTGGAATACAGAAGCCAGGAGATCAGGGATTACATTGATGCACATCCGGAGTATGACAATATTGTAATCGTTCTTTCAGGAGATGTGGGCTTCTACAGCGGAGCCAGAAAACTTCTGGAAGTACTGTGTCAGGACAGTGCGGATCTGAGAGTACAGAGAAAGAACGGATTAGAGAAGAGTGAGGAAGAACGGGATAGTTCAGCACAAAATAATACAGAGATAGAGATTCAGTGCGGGATTTCCTCAGTTGTATATTTTATGTCCCAAATAGGATTATCCTGGGATGATGCCAAAATTGTCAGTGCACATGGAAGAGGATGTAATCTTATCTCACATATCTGTTATGCAGAGAAAGTTTTTTCCATACTTGGGACTTCAGACGGTGTAGCAGTTCTGGCAGAGAAACTGGTAAAATACGGGATGGGTGATGTGCTCCTGTATGTGGGAGAGAATCTGTCCTATGAAAATGAGAAGATTTTTGTAAAACCAGCCAGCGAACTGACAGAATATAAGGGGGATCCCTTATCTGTCATCTGTGCAGTAAATGAAAATGCAGGAACACGGCTGGAGACACATGGAATCAGAGATGAGGAATTTATCAGAGGCAAAGCACCCATGACAAAGGAAGAGGTGCGCACGGTATCCCTTTCCAAACTGCGTCTGACCGCTGATTCTGTCTGCTATGATGTGGGCGCAGGAACAGGTTCACTGTCAATAGAGATGGCACTTCGTGCTCATCAGGGACAGGTATGGGCAATCGAGAAAAAGGAAGACGCAGTGGAACTGATCCACCGGAATAAGGTGAAATTTGCAGCTGACAATCTGGAGATTGTGGAAGGACTTGCACCGGAGGCGCTGAAAGATCTTCCGGCACCAACCCATGCTTTTATCGGAGGCTCGTCAGGAAATCTGAAAGAGATCGTGAAGCTGTTACTTGAAAAGAACCCTCAGGTCCGGATCGTAATCAACTGTATCACTCTTGAAACTGTGTCCGAAGCATTGGAAACAGCGAAAGAGTTTGGATTTGAAGAAAATGAGATCGTGCAGCTAAGTGCGGCACGTTCAAAGGCAATCGGACGTTATCATATGATGATGGGCGAGAATCCCATTTATATTATCACACTTCAGAATCCGGGAAAATAACAAATTATGCAGATATCAGGGAATACAGATTAACAGTTAATAGATAGAAATGTCCTGAAATTGTTGCAAAAATATAAGACAGAAACAGAGGAGAACAGGGATGGATATTCCAAGAATACTTCTTGCGGCAGGAGCCAGCGGCAGTGGCAAAACTCTGATTACCTGCGGACTTCTGCAGGCACTGGTCAATCGAAAAATGAAAGTGGCATCTTTTAAATGCGGACCGGATTATATAGATTCCATGTTTCATTCCAGAGTCATCGGGACGAAATCCCGAAATCTGGATACCTTTTTTACAGATGCCGAGACAACCCGATACCTGCTTGGAAAAAATGCAGCAGACTGTGATATTGCAGTAATGGAAGGTGTTATGGGCTATTATGACGGCGTGGGTGGAATATCCACGAAAGCAAGCGCCTATGACCTGGCAGATACCACAGATACTCCGGTCATACTTGTGGTAAACAGCAGAGGAATGAGTATTTCCCTGGCAGCTTACATCAAAGGTTTTATGGAGTACAAAGAGAACAGCCATATCAAAGGCGTGATCTTTAACCAGATGTCTCCCATGCTTTATCCCAGAATGAAGAAGCTGGTGGAAGAACAGCTAGGGGTGGAGGTTCTTGGATATGTGCCAAAGGTGGAGGACTGTGTGATCGAGAGCCGTCATCTGGGCCTTGTGCTTCCTGAGGAGATTTCTGATCTGAGGGAACGCCTGCAGAAGCTGGCCGGAATATTGGAAGATACACTGGAGATTGACAGGATTCTTGCACTTGCCCAAAATGCAGAGGAGCTGCAAGTGCCGGAATCTCTGATACAGAAAGACAGGACATATGGATATTGTCTGCCACAGAAACTGCGTATCGGAGTGGCAAAGGATGAAGCCTTTTGTTTCTTTTATGAGGACAATTTTCGTCTCCTTCAGGAAATGGGAGCAGAGCTGGTTGATTTCTCGCCAGTTCATGATGAACATCTTCCTGCAGATCTGGATGGGATTCTTCTCTATGGCGGTTATCCGGAATTAAATGGAGAGGCACTGGAACGCAATGCCTCCATGAAAGAGGAGATTGCACAGGCAGTTAAACAGGGTATGCCATGTATGGCAGAATGCGGAGGCTTTATGTATCTTCATGAGCAGATGGAGGATATGGATGGAGTGTTCCACAAAACCTGCGGAGTGATCCCCGGAAAATGTTTCCGCACTCCCAGACTGACCAGATTTGGATATATCACATTAACCGCCGGGAAATCTGTTTTTGGCAGAAGTGCAGAGGAGATCGGTGAGATTCCGGCTCATGAATTCCACTATTTTGATTCTGAGAACTGCGGAAGTGATTTCCATGCAGCGAAGCCTATGAGTAAAAGAGGCTGGGACTGTATGCACAGCAGCAGTAACCTGCTGGCAGGATATCCTCATATCTATTATTATGGAAATCCCCAGATTCCCAGGGCTTTTCTCATGAAATGTCTGGAATATCATAACAAGGAGTTTTAAAAATATGTTATATTACAGTATGCCTGCCCTTGCTGCAGGCTTCATACTTGATCTTATGATAGGAGATCCCAGATGGCTGTATCATCCGGTATGTCTGATCGGAAACCTGATCGCATTTCTGGAAAAAATACTTCGGAAGATTTTTCCGAAAACAGATAAGGGGGAACTGGCTGCAGGTACAGTGGAAGTGATCCTTGTCTGTCTGTTAAGCGGAGGAATCCCTTTTCTAATCCTGCATATTCTTTACGGGATTTCAGTATGGGCGGGATTCGCACTGGAGACCTTCTGGTGCTATCAGCTTCTGGCAACGAAATCTCTGAAAACAGAGAGCATGAAAGTCTATGACAGACTGAAAAACGGAACTCTGGATGAGGCCCGTTATGCAGTATCTATGATCGTAGGCCGTGATACCCAGTCACTGACAGAGGAAGGTGTTACAAAGGCGGCAGTAGAGACTGTGGCAGAGAATGCTTCAGACGGTGTTATAGCACCGATGCTTTATATGGCAATCGGCGGAGTGTGGCTGATGTTCCTTTACAAAGGAATCAATACCATGGATTCCATGCTGGGTTATAAGAATGATAAATATCTGTATTTTGGCCGTTGCGCTGCAAAGCTGGATGATGTGGCTAATTATATTCCTGCCAGACTTTCCGGCTGGCTGATGGTGGCAGCCTCTGCATTTGTAAAAATGGATGTGAAAAATGCAGCAAAGATCTACCGCAGAGACAGAAGAAATCATGCCAGCCCCAATTCTGCACAGACAGAGGCAGCAATGGCAGGTGCGCTGGACATACAGCTTGCAGGCAATGCTTACTATTTCGGAAAGCTTTATGAGAAACCAACCATCGGAGATGGAATCCGATCTGTGGAGGTGGAGGATATCAGACGATCCAACCGCCTGCTTTATGCAACAGCGATCCTGGGGGCTGTGATATTCTTTCTGATCGGAAGCGCGGTGCGTATCTATTTCTTTTTATAATTCCGGTAACAGTGTGCTGATAAGTTGATTTTTGTAATAATCTTGCAGGATAACAACTTGTTGGTTCAATAGCGGATTGCGAATATCCGCTTGACTATAAAACATGTATAGTAAGACAGGAGACAACTGATGACAAAACATATACATGGCGGTGATGTTTATAAATATGATCACTGTCTGGATTTCTCTGCAAACTGTAACCCTCTGGGAACACCGCAGAGTGTAAAGCAGGCGATCATAGACAGTGTGGAGGACCTGAGTGATTATCCCCGTGTAGGATGCGGACCTCTGAAAGAGGCAATCGCAGCTTATGAACATACAAAAAAAGAATATCTGATCTGCGGAAATGGAGCCGCAGACCTTATTTTTTCCCTCAGTAGGGCATTGAATCCAAAGAAGGCCCTTCTTCCTGCCCCTACCTTTGCGGAGTATGAACAGGCACTGGTCAGTGTTGGCTGTGAGATCAGCAGATATTATCTGAAAGAGGAAAATGATTTCTGTATACAGGAAGATTATCCGGATGTTTTGAAAAAAGAAAAGCCGGATATTATTTTCCTGTGTAATCCCAATAATCCCACAGGGATCACCATACCCCAGGATCTTCTGGAAAAAATCCTGGAAACCTGTTCCATACAGGGAATATTTATGGTAGTAGATGAGTGCTTCCTGGATTTTGTAAAAGATCCGGATAAACATACGCTGAAGGAAAAACTGGAAAAATATCCGGGACTTTTTATTCTTAAGGCATTTACTAAAAGATATGCGATTCCCGGTGTGCGGCTGGGCTATGGATTCTGTTCGGACAGGGAAGTACTTGACCGGATGGAGGCAGTCACCCAGCCCTGGAATGTGTCTACCATGGCACAGCAGGCAGGAATGGCAGCACTGAAGGAAGCAGAATATGTGGAAGCAGGACGTCAGATCATTTTCCGGGAATCTGCATGGATGAAGGAAAAGATGAGACAGGTTGGGCTGACGGTATATCCTTCTGAAGCAAATTATATATTCTTTTACGGACCTGAGGATCTCTTTGAAAGATGCGTTGCAAAGGGAATCCTGATCCGGGACTGCAGTAACTATCCGGGGCTGAAAAAAGGATATTACCGTGTGGCAGTGAAGCTGCATGAACAGAATAAAAAGCTAATAGAGGTACTGGAAGAAGTGCTTTTATAAGTATTTAACCGAATCAAGTAAGTCCCCTGCTTCAATTGCGAAAAGCAATAAGCAGTGGGTGGGGACTTGCTTGTATCAGGAGGAGTGCAAGCTCCTTCTGATAAACTGCGGAGCAGTTATTCGTTTATGAGCAAGTAGCGAAGCGGATTGCGAATATCCGCTTGATCAGGAGAAAAGGGGAAACAAAGAATGGCAAAAGCGATTATGGTGCAGGGGACAATGTCCAATGCAGGAAAAAGCCTTCTGGCAGCAGGGCTTTGCAGGATTTTTAAACAGGATGGATACAGGGTGGCACCCTTTAAATCCCAGAATATGGCACTGAACTCTTTTATTACAGAAGAGGGGCTGGAGATGGGCAGAGCTCAGGTGATGCAGGCGGAGGCAGCCGGAATTAAGCCTTCTGTGCTGATGAACCCCATTCTTCTGAAGCCTACCAATGATGTAGGTTCCCAGGTGATCGTAAACGGAGAAGTCCTGGGAACCATGAGTGCCAGAGACTATTTTAAATATAAGAAAAAGCTGGTGCCGGATATTATGAAAGCTTATGATAAACTGGCATCAGAAAATGATATCATTGTGATCGAGGGGGCCGGAAGCCCGGCGGAGATTAATCTGAAAACAGAAGATATCGTAAATATGGGAATGGCAAAGATGGCAAAGGCACCGGTGCTTCTGGTGGGAGATATTGACAGAGGTGGTGTTTTTGCACAGCTGATCGGTACAGTGGAGCTTCTGGAAGAGGATGAAAGAGAGATGGTAAAGGGTCTGATCATCAACAAATTCCGCGGCGACAAGACGATCCTTGATCCGGGAGTGCAGATGCTGGAGGAGAGAAGCCATATCCCTGTAGTGGGAGTGGCTCCGTATCTGGATATTCAGGTGGAGGATGAGGACAGCCTCACAGAAAGATTTGACAGAAAACAGGAAGTGGATCTTATTGATATTGCGGTGATTCGGGTGCCAAGGATCTCCAATTTCACAGATTTTAATCCACTGGAAAGTATTCCGGGCGTTTCCCTGAGATATGTACAGCATGTCAGTGAACTGAAAAATCCGGATATGATCATCCTTCCAGGAACAAAAAATACAATGGAAGATCTGCTGTGGATGCGGGCTAATGGTCTGGAAGCTGCAGTTTTGAAGGAAGCTGCAAAGGGTAAGATTATCTTTGGAATCTGTGGCGGTTATCAGATGCTGGGTGAGACCTTAAGTGACCCTCATCATGTAGAAGCCGGAGGAACCATCAAAGGAATGGGACTGCTTCCTATGGATACTGTTTTTGCAGAAAAGAAAACCAGAACCAGAGTTTTCGGCAGATTCATGGAACTGGAGGGAGAGCTGCAGGCACTTTCCGGCGCAGAACTGGAGGGTTACGAGATCCATATGGGAGAAACTGTGTTAAAAAGTGAAGCCGGACACAGTGTATCCATTGAAGATCAGGTATCAGGAGAGCGTAAGGAAGACGGTGCATACTGTAAAAATGTCTGCGGAACCTATGTCCATGGAGTTTTTGACAGGGAAGATGTGGCAGAGGCTGTTGTACGTGTTCTGGGTGAAAAAAAGGGAATCGATGTATCTCAGATGACAGGAATTGATTTTGCAGCATTTAAAGAAACCCAGTATGATATCCTGGCAGCAGAACTGAGGAAGCATCTGGATATGAAGAAAATCTATGAAATTCTGGAGCAGGGAATCTGATCCGAAACTGTATGGTGAAAATCCAGATAAACCAATGAGTGATAGATGTAACTATTGTATACGGGAATTTATGGAATTTGGGAGATAAGGAATGAAAGTAGAACTGGAAAATGTAAAACCAATGGATATAGAGAAACGCAGCTTTGAGATCATCACAGAGGAACTTGGAGATAAAAAGCTGGTTCCCGGAACAGAGCTGATCGTAAAAAGATGTATTCACACAAGCGCAGACTTTGATTATGCAGAGAATCTCTGTTTCTCTGAGAATGCAGTTGAGAAAGCAATTGCTGCTATCAAAGACGGTGCCTGCATTGTGACAGATACACACATGGCAGAGTCCGGGATCAACAAGAGAGTCCTTTCCCGCTACGGCGGAGAAGTATTCTGCTTTATCTCTGACGAGGACGTAGCTGCCACAGCCAAAGCCAACGGAACCACAAGAGCTACAGCCAGCATGGATAAGGCTGCTGCCATGGGAAGGAAGCTGATCTTTGCCATCGGAAATGCCCCCACTGCGTTGGTACGTCTCTATGAACTGATTGAGGATGGCAAGCTGGATCCTGAGCTGATCATCGGTGTGCCGGTAGGCTTTGTAAATGTGGTCCAGTCCAAGGAACTGATCATGCAGGCAGACGTACCTTATATTGTAGCCAGAGGAAGAAAGGGCGGAAGCAATGTTGCCGCATGTATCTGTAATGCATTGCTTTATATGATTGATAATAACAGAGGATACTAATTAATTCTGTATCTGACTGATATCTTTTAACAGCTTGCATGCCGGGACGAAATCTGCCACAGACATGGAGGAGCAGGAGAGAATCAGGGTAATCTTACCGGGAGCCTCTCTCAGAAGCTGCAGGCGCAGACCATTGGTCTGTGCCTTTTTTTGAAGCTCCTGCCAGGTAAGAGTTGTGGACAGAGTCAGGGCCAGGCTGGTACCTGCGGCTCCGGTCTGGATCTGTGCATCTTTTCCAAATACTTCCCGCACAGCACTGCGGAGTGCTTTCAGCTTCACAGAATACAGACGTTTCAGCTTACGGGTCTGTGCTGCCAGGTGACCATCCCGGATAAACTGGCACAGAGCAATCTGCTCTGCCTTTGATGCTGTCTGATTATATTGGTCTGCCTTTTTTCTGTACAATACAGACAGCTCCGGAGGAAGGACCATAAAGCTGATACGGATGGAGGGCAGCAGAAGTCTGGAAAAGGTTCCCAGATACACCACATTCTGACCGCCTGCCAGACCAAAAAGAGAAGGGGTAGGCTTCTGCAGATACACAAATTCATTTTCAAAATCATCCTCAATGACCAGACTGCCATGTGCAGCAGAGTAATTCACCAGCTCCAGGCGTCTGGAAACAGGCATAATATCACCCCATTTTGTCATATGTGCAGGGGAAACATAAATAATATCACAGTCCTTATTCCTGTAATCTACCTGAAATCCATAGTCATGAAATACAGTGCTTCCTTGTACAAAAGAAGGATTGGGGAAAGAAACGGTCCGACGTTGTCCAAGGAGCGGGCAGAGGATGTGCAAAAGACTTTGGATACCTGCACCGATCACAATATCCTCCCTACTGCACAGCACGTTTCGACGTTCTCTCACATAATCGGCAAGTGTATCTCTCAGGTCAGCCTCACCCTGAGGCTCTCCATAAGACAGTAATCTTTCATCCTGGCGGAGAGCGCTTTTGATATAACGTCTCCACAGGTCAAAACGGAAACTCTCCCGATCTACTCCTGAAGAAGCAAAATCAAACCGGCAAGGTGTTTGAGCATGTTTCTCTGTTTTTCTGACAGATGTGTGTTGTCTGTCAGCTATATCTGTCACATAGTATCCGCTCTGGGCTTTGGAAATAATATATCCCTCCGCAGCCAGCTGCAGATAGGCATTTTCAATGGTAGTGCGGCTCAGCTTCAGTTCCTGTGAACATTTTCGGAGGGAGGGCATCCTGCTTCCGGGCGGGAGCTTTTTCTCCATGATCAGTTCCCTGTAATAGTGGAACACCTCCAGATACAGGTGCTCCTTTTTTTTATTCTTATCTAAAATCAATTCCATATGTAAAACTCCGATCCTTCAAACATGCTGATGGCATTCTTGAATTGCTATAGGGTTAAAAATAAACTGACCCTTAAAAAAACATTAAATCTGGCTATATTCATATATCCACTGTGATGCTATATTAATACAAAGCATAAAAGAAAGCAAGAGGAATAAAAAATTGAAAAAAATTGCAGTAATTCATGATCTGTCCGGTCTGGGGAAATGCTCTCTTACAGCAGCGATTCCTGTAATTTCCGCCATGGGAGTCCAGGCTTGTCCGCTGCCCACCGCAATACTGAGTAATCAGACAGGATATGGATCTTATTTCTGGGATGATTATACAGACCGGATGGAGCTGATCATGGATGAGTGGAAAAAAACGGGATTTACACCGGATGGTGTTTATACAGGATTTCTGGGAGACGCCAGACAGGTGGATCTGATCCTGAAATTTGTAGATATGTTCTGTACAGAGGGAACACATATCCTGGTTGATCCGGTTATGGGAGACAGAGGGGAAACATACAAAACCTATTCAGAGACTCTCTGTGAAAAAATGCGGACTCTGGTCAGAGAAGCTACAGTGATTACGCCGAACCTGACAGAGGCACTTCTTCTTCTGTATGGAGAAGAGGGGATGAAAGAAAGAATGAAAGCACTTTCTGATATGGAAGAAACACAGCTGCTTAAGGAAATTGAAAAATCTGGAAGAGATCTGACTCAGCGTTTTGGGTTGGAAGCAATTGTGATCACAGGAGTGGAGGGGTCCGGCAGTGACGGCAGAGCACGAATGGGAAATCTGGTTCTGGAGAAAGAAAAAGCAGACTGGTGTTTTTCTGTAAAAGAGGGCGGCAGTTATTCCGGAACAGGAGATCTTCTGGCATCTGTACTGAGTGCGGGAATGGTGAGAGGGATTCCCATGAAAGCATGTGTGGAGAAGGCTGTTGAATTTCTGGGCGGAGCTATTCACGATGCAGTGGAAGAAGGAACTGACAGAAATGACGGAGTCTGCTTTGAAAAATATCTGGGGATACTGACACAGATATAAGACAGGAAATCATAGTACATCGAAAATTAAGTTTCTGCTATATTGACGCAGGATGATTTCTTCATCTGCAAGGCGGAGGAATGAGGCGTAGCGGTGGCTACGGCGATTGACGACAACGCCGCAGATGAAAAATCAGACAAGTCAATATAGCAGTTACTTAATATTCGATGTACTAGATACCAAATGCCGGACAGTTAAGTAAAATATATAACAGGAGGGACCATATTATGTCTGAATTAACAGCAAAAGAAAACATCAAAGCAGCCGATACAGTGAAAAGGATCACAGCCACAGCGGTAATGGCAGCGTTGACTACTTTAATGACAGCTTATATCTTCCATATTCCGGTAGGAGTGAACGGAGGATATGTACATCTGGGTGACACTATGATCTATCTGGCAGCAGCATTTCTGCCACTACCTTACGCATGTGCGGCAGGAGCGATCGGAGGTGGCCTGGCAGATCTTCTGACAGCGCCTGTATGGGCGCCTGCAACTATAATTATCAAAATGCTGATCTGCCTTCCGTTTTCTTCTAAAGGAACAAAGCTGGTCACAAAGAGAAATGTAGTTGCATTATTCCTTGCATTCGCTATCTCAGCAACAGGATACTATATTGCAGAAGGAATTATGTTTGGATTTACAGCATCCTTCTTTACTTCTGTCAGCGGAAGTGTTGTACAGTCAGGTGGAAGTGCCATTATGTTTGTGATCATCGGTACTGCGCTTGATAAAATCGGATTTAAGACTAACATTGCAAAATAATACGAAAAATAACTGAAGTTAAAATGAGGAAAATGTAAAATGACAACAGATATCATATACAGATATAAAAACCAGGTATATTTTAACATTACCAATAAATGTCCATGCAGATGCACTTTCTGCATCCGAAATACAGAGGATGCCATCGGTGAGGCATCCAATCTCTGGTTTGAACAGGAACCTGCATTGGAAGAGATTTACAAAGCCATTGATGAGTTTGATTTTTCAGACTGTAATGAAGTGGTTTTTTGCGGATACGGAGAACCGACCATGGCTCTTGAAAATCTTATAGCAGTGAGCAAATATATCAGGGAAAGATACACATTCCGGATCAGGCTGAATACCAACGGTTTATCTGATCTGATCCACAAACGTTCGACTGCAAAAGAAATCTGTCAGGCTGTAGACAGTATATCCATCAGCCTGAATATGCCGGACGCAGCTTCCTACAATGAAGTAGTCCGTCCTGAATACGGCGAGAAGTCCTTTGACGCCATGCTGAAATTTGCAAGAGACTGTAAGCAGTATCTTGATGATGTACGCTTCACAGTTGTAGATGTGATCGGCGAGGAAAAAGTAGAGCAGAGTAAAATCCTGGCTGCTCAGAATGGGATTCCGTTAAGAGTGAGAAAATATTCACCGTGATACAGAATAGAAAAATTCTGTTTTTGGCTTTTGAATTTGTCTGAAAACTACAGCAGTCATGCACCTTACCGTGCGTGGCTGCTTATTTTTTTGCCGAATCAAGGAAGTGGTTTTCTGCGAAGGCTGCAAAAGTAATAAGCAGTAGGAGACTGCACTTGACATATGAAGGTTCTTATACTATATTATATTTAACAATTAGGTTAAATGTTAAATGAAAGGCTGTGATGAACTATTGGGATTACAGGATACATTGAAAGCACTGGCGGATCCAATACGACGTGAGATTCTAAATTTGTTAAAGGGCGGACGGCTTTCAGCAGGAGAGATATGTGAACATTTTTCGGTGACGGGGGCGTCCATATCCAGACATCTGGCAATATTAAAGGATGCTGAGCTGATCAGGAGCAAAAGGGAAGGAAAATTTATTTATTATGAAATAAATACTTCTGTATTGGAAGATGTTATGTTGTGGATCACAGACTTAAAGGGGGTATCGAATCATGAAGGAAATGATTAAAAAATATAAAGGTACATTGATCTGTTCTGTACTGGTAATGCTTGCAGGAATTTTGGTGGGTTTTACGATGGCGCAGAGCATATGGATAAACGTGTTTTTTGTAGTGACAGATTGTATGTTGGTGACAATCATCTTTTATGATAACAGGAACAGACAGCAGAGCAGCAAGGTTATAGGGATGGTCATATGGATAATACCTGTTACCACATTAATCTATAATGGTATGGCAAGACTGATCAGTATGGATGCGGATAGTGAGAATTTGTTTATGGCAGTAATTTACTTTGGAACAGGATTACTGTTTATGATCATAGGAAATTATTTGCCGAAGGTGAAACAGAATAACACTATAGGGATCAGGGTTGTATGGACACTGCAGGATGAAGAAAACTGGAGTGCAACTCATAGATTCAGTGGAAAATTATGGGTGGCATCAGGTGTCTTATGTATGCTTTGCGGCCTTTTTGGAGAAAGCATTGCTGCTTTGGTTTTGTATATTGTGAGCATTATGGCTGCTGCAATTGTCAGCATTCTTTATTCTTATCTTTTTTATAAGAAAAAAATGGCAGCCGGAGAAAAATTAAAAATCCAGTATAACAAGAAGACAATCGTGATATATGTAATCGTATCAGTTTTTGTCGTAATATTTACTATATGGACTTTGTTCTGGGGTGGTATTGATATCAGTTTCCATGATAATGATTTTACTGTTGAGGCACAGGGATGGAGTGATTATACAGTGGATTATGAGCAGATTGACAGTATCTCATACAAAGAAAATTTATTTCAAAATGGGAATGATCGCAGAACAAATGGTATGGGAAACCTGAAGTATGGTATGGGAAATTTCAGAAATGATATTTATGGAGATTATATCCGCTACACCAATGCATCCTGCCACTCATATGTAGTTATGGATATAGGCGGAAAAATATTGGTGGTAAATGGCGCAGATGACTCAGAAACAAAGAGAATCTATGATACGCTCATAGAGAAATGTCAGATGAATTAGTGTGTGTTTAATTATAAAAAAGACCTTTTTGTATGTATGGCTGGTGCTGTAAGAGTACAGTTACGATGCGTGACAGGGCTGCGCGGTCGCGGGAGCGTCCAGCTCTGTCATGGCGCGGCGCACCGCAAGCTGCTCCAGCGTCCTGCCAAGGTCCTTTTCGCCGGAAAACACGCTTGTCACGCGATAGAGGGTCTTGCCGATCCTGACCTCCTTATAAGAGGCGACCGGCTCTTTGGATGTTTTTGTTCGGTGTTGCGGTCGAATCCAAACGGAGAGCGGCGGGGAGCGGCAGCCCACGGCGAAGAAGTGCGGCGGCAAGCCGCAACAGCGACACCTCCCGTACTCTTTTGTCATAGACTGATTTCCTTTCTGCTCAAATCGGATAGAAATGGCGAAAGGCGGTTGTTCAAAAGAGCAACCGCCTTTCCTGACGAATGAAACCGAAAAGGGGCGCGGGGCTATTTGCCCGCGCCCCTAAAGGTGAGCCTGTTTACTTTTCGATGATTTGCAGCGCTTCTTCCTCACGCCGCCGCCTGATCTGCCATGTGGTCAGCGCAAGGCATCCGGCAAGAGATGTACAGAGGGAGATCTCCCACAAGCCTTACACGCTGCTGTCGCCGGTCTTTGGGATTTGCAGCCGCTTCGGGTCGATCCAGCCCATCAGACCGCCGGGAGCCTTGCCCTGCACCAGCTTATACTTCTCAATGAAGCGGTGGAGCATGGCGGCGATCTCAGCGCGGGTCGCCGTGCCCTGCGGGTCAAGCAGATTGCCGGATTTTCCCTTCACAAGGCCGCTGCCGACCGCCCATTGCATCGCCGTCTTTGCGTAATCCGTGATCTTGTCCGCGTCCTTGAACTTGTCCAGATCTCCCTTGACGGTCAGATCGTAGCCCTTGTAGTCTACGTAGCGGTAGAAGATGGCTGTAAGCTGTTCGCGGGTGATGGGATCGTCCGGGCCAAACTTGTCTTTGCCGTAGCCCGCGAAAATGCCGTTCTCCGCCGTCCATGTGATCGCGTCAGCGTACCACTTTCCGGCCTCCACATCGGTAAAGCTGTTTTTGCCCTTCGGTACGGGGCTGCCCTCCATGCGCCAGAGAATGGTCGCCATCATGCCGCGCATCACCGTCCCATGCGGACTGAACAGGGTCTTGCTCGTACCGAGCATCAATCCGTTTTCGTAGACGAACATCACATCGCCGTAGAACCAGTCCTTTTCAGAAATATCGGTAAAGGGATTCACGTCTGTGCCCGGATTTTCGTCCACGCGCCAGCCTGCATACACGGTCATATCCTTCGTCAGATAAACACCGGAAACCTTGTTCGTCAGGCTGCGTTCGCTGTACCAGCCGATAAAGGCATGTCCACGCCAGGTCGGGACGTACTTTGTCAGGTCAATGTAGGTATTGTACGTTCCCTGCACGCTGGGAATATCACTGCCGCCGCCTGTTTCAAAGCGCAGCGTGTAGTAGGTGACGGGTGGATTGTAGCCGCCGCCACCGCCGCCGGTGTAGGTCCAGTGGGCGTAGACGGTGGCATTTGCATGGAATACGGTATCCGTCGTGATCTTTGTTCCGCCGCTCTTTTCGGTGTACCAGCCGTAGAAGCTGTAACTGCCGCTTCGGGAGGCGCTGGGCAGAGAGGTCAGCTTCCGATCGGTGGTGGTCATGCTGCCGACAGAGGGCGTACCGCCGTTGCCGTCAAAGGTGACGATGAACTCGGTGGGAGCAGGAGGTGCGTCCTCCTCGAAGATGGCCTTGATCTCCACATTGGTGTCCGGCATGATGAACTTATTGTCCTTGATGGTCATGCCGCCGCTCATGACCTGCCACTCCTTAAAGTGGTAGCCGGTGTTGGGCGTAGCGGTCAGGATGATCTCTGTGCCGACAATAGCTTTTGCATAAGAGGCGGAAGCTGTGCCGTTTTCATCCGTTTTCACGGTGATGGTGAACTCGGTGGGAGCAGGAGGTGCGTCCTCCTCGAAGATGGCCTTGATCTCCACATTGGTGTCCGGCATGAGGAACTTGTCGTCTTTGATGGTCACGCCGCCGTTGATGACCTGCCACTCCTTAAAGTGGTAGCCGGTGTTGGGCGTAGCGGTCAGGATGATCTCTGTGCCGACAATAGCTTTTGCATAAGAGGCGGAAGCTGTGCCGTTTTCATCCGTTTTCACGGTGATGGTGAACTCGGTGGGAGCAGGAGGTGCGTCCTCCTCAAAAATTGCTTTGATCTCCACGTTGTCGTTCGGCATGAGGAACTTGTCGTCTTTGATGGTCACGCCACCGTTGATGACCTCCCACTCCTTGAAGTGGTAGCCGGTGTTGGGCGTAGCGGTCAGGGTGATTTCCGTGCCGGCCGCAGCCTTTGCATGAGAGGCGGAAGCCGTGCCGTTTCCGTCATTACTGACGGTGACGGTGTAGGTGGTGGGGGTAATAACGCTGTTTTCCCACAGCGCCTTGATTTCGGTATCCACGAGCACGGTGTAGGAATCTCCCACCTTGTACTCCGTGCCGCCGATTTCCCAAGCCTTGAACTCCTGATCGGCGGGAGCAGTGAAGCCGCAGGCGGGCAGGATGTAAATTGTCCCTGCATTGACGGTCACGGAATCCATGCTGCCGCTGCCGCCGCTTGCGTTGAAGGTGATCGTACAATCCGCAAGCGGCGTACCCTCACCCACTGTGACATCCGCATCGGGGCTGGCAAAGTGGTTGTGATCCTCCGCATAGCGGACGAAATAATTGCCGGCAGGCAGGTTTTCAATCTCGATACCGGTGCAGGTGGTGTAGATAGTCTCGCTCTCCACACGGTATTCCATCGTTGCATCCACGCCGGTGATCTTGCCGTCGCTGCCGCCCTCGGTAGTGGGCGCGACACCGATCAAGCCGTTAGGCGCTTCCTGCGTGGCTTTGCCGATGCTCCACGCTGCGGTCACGGCCCCAGTGCTGCCGTCCGCCCATCTGCCGGTCTTGGATGTGACGCGAACGGTGTAATCGCCTGCGTCTGTGGCGGTGTTGCCTGCGATGTCCATTGTGGCGGGATTATAACCGCTCACGGTTGCGGTATGCTCGGAGCCATTGTAGGTGTAGGCTCCGGTGACGCTGATGCTGGGCTTGCCGGGATCGGTGGGTGCAGGCGGCGCGTCCTTCTCGAAGACAGCATTGACCTCCACATTGCTGTCCGGCATGAGGAACTTATTGTTCTCGATGGCCACGCCGCCGCTGATGACTTGCCACTCCTTGAAGTGGTAGCCCTTTTTGGGCATGGCGGTCAGGGTAATCTCCGTACCAGCCACGGCCAATAAGGGAGATGCGAAAGCTATTCCGTTGCCGTCTGTTTTCACGGTGACGGTATGCTTGGTGGGTGCAAAAGGTGAATCCTCCTCGAAGATAGCTTTGATCGCCACATTGCTGTCCGGCATGGTGAACTTGTTGTTGGTGATTACAAGTCCTGCCAGAGATTCGACCTGCCACTCCTTGAAGTGATAGCCGGTGTTTGGCGTGGCAGTCAGGGTGATTTCTGTGCCGGCCGCAGTCTTTGCAGGAGATGCGGAAGCCGTTCCGCCACCCTCTGTGGTCACGGTGACGGTATACTTGGTGGGTGCAGGAGGCGCGCCCTCCTCGAAGAATGCCTTGACCTCCACATTGGTGTCCGGCATGAGAAACTTATTGTTCTCGATGGCCACGCCGCCACTGATGACTTGCCACTCCTTGAAGTGGTAGCCCTCTTTGGGCATGGCGGTCAGGGTGATCTCCGTACCAGCCACGGCCAATAAGGGAGATGCGAAAGCTATTCCGTTGCCGTCCGTTTTCACGGTGACGGTATGCTTGGTGGGTGCAAAAGGTGAATCCTCCTCGAAGATAGCTTTGATCGCCACATTGCTGTCCGGCATGGTGAACTTGTTGTTGGTGATTACAAGTCCTGCCAGAGATTCGACCTGCCACTCCTTGAAGTGATAGCCGGTGTTTGGCGTGGCAGTCAGGGTGATTTCTGTGCCGGCCGCAGTCTTTGCAGGAGATGCGGAAGCCGTTCCGCCGCCCGCTGTGGTGACGGTGATGGTGTGCTCGGCGGCGGGGGCGTTGGTTATCGTAATAGACAGTTCCTTCTTATCGTTGCCCACGCTGTTGAGAGCTCGAACGGTAAATTGGGCGGTCTGTTCCGCAGTGGGCGTGCCGCTGATCTCGCCGGTGGTTTGTTTCAGCGTCAAGCCATCGGGTAGCTCGCCACTGAAAAGCTCCCACAGAATGAAGCCTCCCCCGGTTGCCTGAAGCTGATGGTGGTACGGCGAGCCGACCGTGCCGCCGGGCAGCGTCGTGGTAGTAATCGCCGGCGCATCCTCCGAACCTAGGAGCTTCACCCGGATCGCGGCTGTTACCGCAGGCTCCGGCTGCTGATACTTGTGCTCGTCGTTAGCGTCGAATACCAGCGTACCGGGGATGGTCTGCCAAGCCGTGGACTGCGCGTCATAGGACGATTCCTCCCACGAAACCTCCATGCCAACCCTGAGCCCGTCGATAGCCTCGACGACCACAATTTCTGGCAGGTTAAGCCCTGCAAAGGTCGTGCCGAGTTTTTTCTCCGTAATGGGATCCGGCTCCTCGCAACGCTTGAAGGTATTTTTGATGACGTTGACCTTGATCGTGGTCTCCGCCGTCCTGTAGCCGTGCTGGTCAGTCGGCGTGAATACCACCGTCACAACGTTCTCGCCCAGCTCGTCAAACCATCTGGGCGTACCCTCCTTGAAGGAGAACGTGCCGGGGACGACGGTATCCGTTCCCTTGACCTTTGCCATGCCGTCCACAAGATCGGCGGTTTCCCCGCCTGTGGCTCCCATCTGGAAGCTCCTGTCGACGAACATGGTATTGTCGGGCTGCGCAAAATCGCCGTTCCTCCACCGGAATACGGGCGGCTGCGTTATCTCCGTCTCGGCCGGGTCTGCCTGCAGCGTGACCTTGATTACTCCTCTGAGGTCGGCGCCCTCGGGTACGATGTAATACTTCTCAAATTCGGCGCGGTTAACCTCGCCGTAGATGGTCTGCTCCTCATAAGAATTGGGGTCGTAGTTTGAATCGTCCCACTTGATGATGCCGGGCACATTGCCGTTCAGCCCGCTTCCCTCGTGGTTTGGTTCATCGGCCTCCGCGAAGAAATAGAACGCGTTCGGCAGACCGAGATCCTCAAAGGCTGTTCCAATCTTTTTATTGTCAATATACGATGTATTGGCTTGCCTGAATTTGCGGGGAATGACGTCCACGTTGACGGTACATTCCGCCGTGGTGTACTTCTGCAGGTCATCGGGTGTGAAGGTGACCTTGAGCGCTAGCGGTCCCACCTGAACAAGCCCGCCATCTCTCCGCCAGTAGCCGTATAATTCCTGCTCCTCGTTCAGAGTGAACACGCCGGGAACCGTTTCGCCATCTGCCGTGGCTTTTCCGCCGGAAAGATACTCGTCGGAAAAGGCGAGCTGGCAAAAATCGCCGCTGTATATCTGCCTGGAGTAGGTGGGCGGATCCAGCGTTGGCACAATGGGCTCGTCGCCAATGAGCGTGATTCTGGCAATGGCCTTGACCGTGCTTGTCGGCTCCAGCTCCTCCGCGTAGAAGCTCATTTCAACATGCAGCTGGCCGGTAATGATCTGCTCGCCAAGAGCGTTCGGGTCATAGGAGGAGCCGTCCCATGTCACGGGGATGTGACCGAAGGTCGCGCCGGTGTTGGTCTTTACCTCGACGAAGTGAGGAAGCCACAGATCCTCAAACGCCGTGCCCAACGGCTTGTCGGGGAGGACTTCCTCTGTGACACTTGTGATCGTGTGCTTAATCCCCGTCACGGTGACGATACATTCCGCCGTGGCGTATGTCTCCGTATCGTTGGGGGTAAAGAGGATTTCCATGCGGTTTTCGCCCGGGTCTACTACGCCGCCCCAATTGTGCTTGAAGCGGAACGAGCCGGGAACAACGATGTCCGTCCCCTCGACCTTTGCTTCGCCGCCTTCAAGATCTCCATCAAGGTACTGATCGCCGACATACCCCTCAGAGGGCAGCGTGGGCGGGGTGGTGATGACCGTTTTGGTGAGCTGCAAAAGTTCTCCGTAGGCCGTATGACAGGTTTCGCAAATGGCCTTCTCCGTGCTGGTGGCCTTGCCGCCGGAGCAGTTGCCTGTTTCGGTATGGCTGCTGTCCGTGATGCAGGTGCGTGTGTGCGTTCCGTTGCCGTTGGAGATCCATTCGCCCCAGTTATGATTGTGCACCTCCCATATGGCGTAGATGGTTTCGTTCAAAGACGGATGTACCATCAGGTAATTCCAATAATATCCCTCTTCGCGAAGATATCTCGGATTCTCATTCGGGCTATCCGCCCAACCCTTGAAGGTATACCCGTCACGGGTTGGAATTTTTTCTGATATGGGAATCCATACAGATAATTCCGAGCTGGTCTCGCTTTGACTTGGCGGCGCACCGCTGCCGCCGTTGGCATCGTAATGCAGCGTATAGGTGTATTGGGTGGCAGCGGGACGGGCTGCCCCGAGCAGAGGCATTGGCGTTTTTCCGTCCTTGGAATCGCAAATCTCACATACATAGGTGCAGGGCTTCCCCATGGAAGCCGGTGCATAGCCGCAATCCTTGTCATGCGCGTGCTTGCAGTCTGATGTTTGAAGGATACAGCCGCTTTCCTCGGTGCACGCGTGAACGCATTCCGTCGGTGCTGCGTTCTCTGCCTCCGATAAGCCGTCGGCATTCTCCGACACGCTTTCCGCCGTGTAGCATTCCGCCGTATGCGCATGGACGCACCGGGTTATTAGACTATGACATTCCTCCGTGTGTTCATGGGAACAGGGAATTTCCGCTGTCCCTTCGGTATAGCCGCAGGCCTCGTCATGCTCCGGGTGGTGTTCGCACAGACCGCCCGGGTTCGATGCACGTGCGCCGGTCTCTACCTCCGCCGCAAACGCGGTCGCCGGCAGCAGCGTCAGCACCATGCAGCAGACGAGCAGTATGCTGAGTATTCGTTTCTTCATTGGCTTTTCTCCTCCTGTTCGTATCGGGCGGGCTTGTTTGTCCCGCCTTTTTTCTGATTTTTCCTGTTTCTGAGCCGAATGCACAGCGCGGTGATCGCCGCCGCCGCGGCAAAGGAGACGACGGCCACCAGCACATAGCCGCCTGCGTCCTCCCGCAGCAGCCTCGTGCCGAACACGCCCCATGCGGCGGTCTGTCCCCGCACTATAAGTGCGTCCGCCGCCCCGGCAAGTGCCGTGAATAACATCAGGCAGAAAGCGGAGAGGCTTATTGCCTCGCGCCGCTGCCTCCGGCGGGTGTTTTCCCGCACCCGCTGCTTGACGAGTGCGACCCGTCTTGCAGGTATCGTACATATCGTTTGCCCCCCTTTCCGGTTTGTCTGGAATTGTGATAAAAACCCTTTCACTTATATAGGTACAAAAAATCGAAAAAACTCTCACCCAAAACGAAAAATTTTTCAAAAAATTTGAGAGCCGCCAAAAAGCAGCTCTCAGGGAGTAGATATTCGGTTATTTCCTCTGCGATAAGCGGAAAGCAGACAACCTTCCCACCGCCACCGGCAGCACCGGCAGGGCATAGGCGATATATTGCGCCGCGCCGCCATAGGCGATGAGCAGATTATAGATGGCGTGGAGGGTGATGGCCGCGCCCAGCAGACCTTTGACCTTGTGCAGAAAATCCGTGGGAATGTCAGACGCTACCCGGACGGCTGGGGCGAAGCAGCTCCCCTCACGGGCTTGCTCTATTGCGCCGATTGCGGCGGCAAGATGTATGTCCACCGCACCAACAACGGCAAGCGCATTTCTCAATACACCTGCTCACAGTACATCAAAGTTCCTTGCGGAACGCTCTGCAAGACCCAGCACCGTATCAATGAAGATGTGGTACTGTCCCTTGTTTCCGAAATGCTCAAAGCCATTGCCGAGTATGCAAAGTATGACCGAGCCGAGTTTGTCCGAGTGGTACAGGAAGTGCAGTCCAGCCAGCAGACAACAGAGGTTAAGAAACAGCGCACACGCCTTGCTGCCGCCAGACAGAGGGCTTCCGGGCTGGAAGTCCTGCTCTTTGAACATTGCGCCAAGATTGACGAAGCGACACGAAACCGCATGGAGCTGATCGTGCCGGAGCTGGCGAAGCGCAACGGCGTGACAGAGCAACTGAAAGCTGAAAATCAAATGGAATGGGTGCGGCAGATGAACGCTTGCAAGGCACAGGCAGAGGAGATTGTGAAGTTTGAGCTGATTTATGACTGATACTGAGAGCGCCCGGACGAAAAATGTTTGGGTGCTCTTACTGTATGAATAAATTGCAATTTTCCCATGATAAAGAAGTAAATGTTGTAAAGGAAACTTGACAAGAGATGCGTGTCATGCTATAGTAAGTTTGTAAAGGAAACTTGTCATACAAGGAGGCGTTTTTTGAAGAATAAAGTTGAGCAGTTACGAAAGGAGCGAGGATTAAATCAAGATGATTTTGCAAAAATGCTTCGTGTTTCAAGACAAACCATTAGTTCAATCGAAACAGGAAAGTATAATCCATCATTGGAATTAGCTTTTGCAATTTCAGACTTTTTTGGCAAACGGATTGAAGAAATCTTTTTCTATGAAAGAGGTGCAGAAAATGAAAAAGAGTAATTTGATAACCGGGATACTATATGTTCTTTTCGGTGTGGCTTGTTTGATTGTTGCGCTGTTGATTGAAACAAAGTTAGAGGGCATTTTATGGGGCTTTGCTGGCGCAGGTATCTTCCCCGGAATTATGATGATATGCAAATATTTTTATTGGAGTTCCCCCGAAAATAAAGAGCGATACGAAGAGCGTTTGGAGAACGAACGAATTGAACAGCATGACGAGTTGAAAACAAAAATCAGAGATAGAGCCGGAAGATATACTTACAGCTTAGGACTGCTGGTTGTTTGTTTCTCCATTTTGGTTTTCGGTATTCTCGGAGCATTGGAAGTCATTGATAATGCTCGCATGATTGTACTCTATCTCAGCGGATATTTACTGTTTCAAGTTATCGCAGGAATTGTCATTTTTAATAAGCTGATGAAAAAGTATTAAGGAAAAATCCCTTTAGGAACTAAAGGGCGCACTTCTATACAGGCAATTCCATCTACCTGTATCGTGCGACCTGCGGTGCCATTCCCAGTTTTGAAAAATCTCAAAATGGGAAATACAGCGAAATCAGAGATTTCGTACAAGGGGCTGTTTCCCCTTGCGGCACAGGTGCCTATC
>NZ_JACOQG010000024.1:0-53946 GCF_014297245.1 Blautia difficilis
TGGCCGTGGAATAAATGTTTCATAAACATAAATACCCGCCACATCAAATCAGACATGGCGGATACATTTAGAAATTCATTTTGAATATTTTGCTTGTCTACTTGACAAGGGGCAGATCAAACTCCCAAAGTGTCTTTTTTCAGATTTTTATTTTTATGTAAGAATATCAACCGCTATCCTTCTTAGATTATGCAGTCTGTTTTTCATCATTTTTTTCAAAAAGCTTCTTCACTCCCTGGATTGCTACCAGCACACCAAGGATCAGCAGTAACACTGCAAAGATAAGCTGTAAGGTATTTCCAAGATCAAGGCCTGTGGTAAATAATGCTTTTGTAAGCTTGCTGATGGTCATACCCAGTGCAGTAAAGGTAACTGCCATCATAAATACCATAGGGATCCAGAGCATGCAGCCCTGGCGTTTTGTTTTCTTAAGAAATACTGCGCAGGCTACAAGGGCAAGTACAGATAACAGCTGATTGGCAGAACCAAACAGCGGCCAGATTTCTGCATATCCAACCTTTGTAAGCAGATAGGCAAGTACCAGTGTAATGATTGTTGCAAAATATTTATTGGTTACTACTTTTAAGAACGGGCTCATATTTTCCTCGTCTGTATCAGAATCAAGGAAAAATTCCTGGAATGACAGACGTCCTACTCTGGCCACTGAATCAAGAGAGGTCAGTGCAAAGGCTGATACAGCCAGATTGATCAGTGTAAATACAAGTGAATGTGGCAAACCGATCACAGAAAGGAAGTTTGCAATAGCACCTGCAAATATCTGTGGCTGAGTGGTAAGTCCCTGTGCTGCTGCCTCACCATCTGCAAAGGATGCAACAGCGATCAGTGCAATAATTGCCAGCATACTTTCCATAAGCATTGCACCAAAGGAAACCGGAAGCATGTTCTTTTCATTTTTGATCTGTTTTGACGCAGTGCCGGAGGATACCAGTGAATGGAAGCCTGAAACTGCACCGCAGGCAATTGTCACGAAAAGAATAGGGAACATATACTGTCCGTCCACATTAAAGCTTGTAAATGCCTTAAGATTACAGGATGGGTTGGCTGCAAATACACCGATAACCGCACCAACGATCATAAAGATCAGCAGATAACTGTTCAGATAATCACGGGGCTGGAGCAATGCCCATACAGGGGCAACACTGGCTACCAGAATATATGCAAAGATAATAATATGCCAGGTACCAAGACTTACATATACCGGGAATTTAAGTCCCAGCACAATTGCGAGCACTAATAATAAAATAGCCACTGCAGTATTGATCCATTTATTAAACTTGGAATATTTAAGGAAAAATCCCAGTCCCACTGCCTCGATGATAAATAACATGGAAGTTGTTGCAACTGCTCCGTTTGCTGCTACCTTGGTAACGGTTCCTGCGTTATCTGTCACAAATCCGTTAAAGGTTCCTGCCACAACATCTGCAAATGCTGCAACAACCAGAATACAGAACAGCCAGCAGAATAAAAGGAATAATTTCTTTCCCAGTTTTCCGATATAAGCTTCAATGATATATCCGATTGTACGGCCTTTGTTCTTTACAGAGGCATACATAGATGCAAAATCCTGAACTGCTCCGAAAAATACACCACCGATCAGGATCCAGAGCATAACCGGAAGCCAGCCGAAAATTGCTGCCTGGATCGGTCCGTTGATAGGACCTGCACCTGCTATAGATGCAAACTGATGACCAAATACCACATTGGTATCAGCCGGTACATAATCCACTCCATCCTCCATCTCATATGCCGGTGTTTTTGCTTTTGGATCAATGCCCCATTTGTTCTGAAGATAACGACCATACAGAAGATATGCTCCACCAAGCACTACGATAGCTATTATCATCATTACTATTCCACTCATAATGTCTTCCCTCTTCTTTCTTTTATATTTATATATAAAAAAACGCCCCTGCTATCCAATTTCCAATTGGATAACAAAGGCGGAATATTCCGTGGTACCACTTTGTATTATTATACCTGTCACCAGATACAATCTCTTAACACTGTCTAAACCAAACAGCTTCTCCTGTAACGTGAAGACCACGTCCCGGCTTACTATAGATTTCAGCGGGATGCTCCCGGGTGATATCACAAAACACCATCTGCCGCATCTCACCTGCCTGCGACTCTCTGTAATCCGGTTCCTTCTGTGACCTGTCCTGTTCTATGCATTTCTCTTTTTTATTTATCTAAAGTTTTACTCTTTTTTTTATAAAATATCAAGAGATAATTTATATATATTTTACAATTATAGATAGGTGTTTTTGTGTAATATATACAATTGTAAAAATAAACTGCGCTTTGCACGCCTATGTCCATTTTATATGGGTATCTGTTATGTGAATTACTCGGCATCTGGGAGACAGACACCATGACCGGCAATAACTGGAGTCAGGCTCCTACCACCCTCATTAAAATGGGATATATGAGCAACCCCACAGAAGACAGAAAAATGCAGCAGGACTCCTACCAGAAAAAAATGGTATACGGAATCGCTAATGGTATTGATCACTACCTACTGGGCAAATCCTGAATTCCCCTAATTTTTCTCCCCCTCACCAAAATCAATAGGCTCATATTCCTTCAGCTTAGCCAAAAACCCCCTCTTCTGCAGTTCTGTCTGTATAAAATCCAGACGTTCCGCAGAAGGGGCACTTACGGTATGATAATGGTATTCCGATGTTATATTCTTCAGCAATGTAGAATGTCCTTTTTTCAGTTCATCCAGAAATTCGCTGATATCCTTCCTGCTGCCGATGTTCAGTTCTGCCCGGACAATTCCATATACCTTATGATATACAAATACATCCTCCACATATCCTCCACAATCAGTGATCAGCTTCAGCTCTTCCTCTACCTCGCTGTCACTGTGAAAGACCTTAAACACACGGCTGGCTTTCTTTTCCCCTGAAAGAAGGTAGCCCTGATTAGTCGAAATGATCTTATAATCCTGGGCACGCAGCAGGGCCATATCCTGCACAATTACCTGCCTGCTCACATCCAGGATCCCTGCCAGTTCTTTCCCTGAAATAGGTACTTCACTGTCTGACAACATCCGGACTATTTTATTTCTTCTCTCTTTTCCATTCATTCCATACCCAACCTTTCAAGCAGCTGTGTCATAGATGGTTTTTGCAGTCTGGCTTTCTTCAGGACTTCATCCTGGCCAAAAATCTCCTCAGGCACTCCATCTGCCAGAACTGTTCCATGCGCCATAACAATCACACGTTCAAAATTTTCAGCTACAAAATCCATATCATGCAGAATCGCGATCACCAGCTTTCCACGATCTGAAAGCTGCTTGATCATGCTGGCAATCCTCTTTTTGCCGGTATCATCCTGTGCAATGGTAGGCTCATCCAGAATGATCACCTCTGTATCCATTGCAAGCACAGAGGCAATGGCTACCATTTTCCGCTCATGCAGGTCCAGATCATAGGGATTTTCTTTTTCCTTTCCGAAAAGTCCCATAAGCTCCAAAGCCTTAAGAGCCTTTTCTTTTGCAGTCTCCGGGTTCATCCCAATATTAAGCGGTCCAAACATAACCTCATCCAGAACATTGTATTTAAAAATCTGATCATCCGGATTCTGAAATACATATCCCACTTTTCCGGCAAGCATAGCAACCGTTTTTTGGGAAATATCCTCTTCTCCAAAATAAATACTTCCGGAAATAGGCTTCAGAAGTCCCTTCAGCAAACGTACCAAAGTAGTTTTTCCGGCACCATTCTGACCAATGATCGCGGTTGTCCTGTGATCCAGCAACAGATTCAGGTTTTCAAACACAGGTACCTTCTTCCCATAAGCAAAAGAAACCTCTCTCATCTGAAATACTTTTCCGCTCTTCTCTGCAGATATGTGCGGATTCCTGTTGCCTTTGAAGCTTATGTCCGGTTTCATCTGTCTTTCCTGCTGTTCAAATAATCTGACGGTTGCCTCCAGAGTCACAGGATAGGTACCGTCCGAATTTGTCAGTCCACACATTTTACAGATTTTTACAAACACCGGAGGTTCCATCCCTATCTCCTCCAAATCCTCTCTGGCAAAAATTTTCTCCGGAATATCAAAGGCAACCACCTTTCCCTTCTGCATCAGCACCAGCTTGTCACAGTATTTTGCCATTTTTTCCAGCTTCTGCTCTACCATAATAATAGTCCTGCCTGTACGTGCCAGGTCATCCACTACCTTGAATACTTCCTCGGTTCCCTCAGGGTCCAGCTGAGAAGTAGGTTCATCCAGAATAACCACCTCCGGCTCCATTACCAAAATACTGGCAATAGCCACTCTCTGCATCTGGCCGCCTGACAGATCAAAGGGGTTACGATCCCGGTATTGCCAGATATCAAGCTGTCGCAGCACTTTCTCAATCCGGGTCTTCATTTCTTCCCGCTCTATACCCAGGTTCTGCAATCCATATGCCACCTCGCCATAGACAGTATCTCTGGCACCTGACAGCTGATTAAAAGGATTCTGGAAAATCAGCCCAACCTTTTCACACAGGTTCTGGACAGGCACCTGATCCGCCAGACAATCTGCCACCCTTAGAGTTCCACCGTAGGCTCCATGATAGAACTGAGGGACTAACCCTACCATTGCCTGACACAGAGTACTTTTCCCTGCTCCGTTAGGTCCCACAATTCCGATAAACTCTCCGGGAGCAACAGAAAGGGAAATCCCATCCAGTGCCAATCTGTCCGTATCCGGGTATTTATATTTCAGGTTTTCAATATTTATCATGGGCATTACCATATCCTCCAGACTATAACCAGTACCAGTAAAAATACCAGAATTCCTCTGACTACCGGATCCCATTTGCATTTTGGCCGGTCATAGAGCCAGGTTTTTTTCTGCTTTCTACCAAATCCGCGTACCTCCAGTGCAATCGCACGTTCCCTGGTATTGATCAGCGAACTCATCACCACCGGAGAAATCAATGGCAGGAATGCTTTTATCCTCACCAGCATATTTCCTTCTGTTTCCATACCGCGGCTTCGCTGTGCATCGGCAATTACATCCCTGGCAGCCAGCATCTGTGGCAATATCTGAAATACAGAATTGATAATATAACCAAACCTTGGAGAAAAGCCACTTTTTTCCAGCTCATCCACCAGTTCCTGTGGAGAGGTGGTAAGCACAAAAATTCCAAAAGAAAGGAGCATGTTCAGAATATTACATCCGATTCTGACTGCAAACAGAACTCCTTCTCTGTAAAAGGTAATTACTCCTATGGAAAACATAACCGTTCTGTTATCATGATTAAACAGACCCTGGATCAGAAAAATCACAAGAATCAAAGTAAAAGAAAACAACACCAGCGGCATTGCTTTCCCAAGAATCCTGCCACTGGCAAGGATACATAAGCTGGCTGTGATCATAACAGGGAAAAGCCAGAGCTTTCCCCCGATCAGCGGAACCAGGATTGCTGTCAAAATGTACAGCAGTTTTGTATAAGGGTGAAGCCGGTTCAGCCATGATCCCTTATTTATATATAAACTTATACTGTTCATTAGTCAAGTCTCTCTGTTTTTGCATTTACATCATACAATGCAGTAAGCTTTCTGGGAAGTCCCTGTAAGATAAAATAAACAATAATAATTGTAATGATCTTATCCGGTACATCTACTACAATCTCATCTAATAAAGAACCAATTCCCACTGACATTCCACCAGCCTGTGTAGCAGCAAATACAGCATCTCCCCATACATTACCGGTTGTACCGCCCCAGAATATAATATTCAGTGGAGTAGATACAAGTACTGCAGCCAGTCCGCCGCCAAGTGCGCAGACAAAGGACTTGGGGAATGTGGACATAAATCCCATTCTGGCCAGAATACCTACCGCCAATCCAATACACAGACTGGTAAATGCATAAACCAGAGTAATATTATCACCGGTTGTCAGCCCATAGATCAGGTTATTGGCCGCTCCACAGACAGCTCCGATCACAGGTCCTCCCAGACATGCACCAATACAGGTTCCGATACAGTCCAGCCAAAGTGGCAGCTTTAACAGGGATGCAAATAGTTTTCCCAGGTAATTAATTCCAATACAGGCTGGAATTAATACAATCGTAGCCGTTGTGAATTTTGTTTTAAAAATTTTTCCCATTTTTTCTCCTCTTATGCGAAGCTTTGCACGCATATGGTCATTTTATATTTGTATCTGTCATTTCACCTGACAAGACACCTGACACAACAGATAATTTACACTTAAAATTTCCAAAAGTCAATATCTTTCATAACCACAAAAAGAAACTCCCAAAACAGAGAAATTCCTTATCTTGCCCTTTCTACGTCCTCTGTGTATAATAGGAAATATTACGATTCTGAAATTTTTTATAATAATCAAAACTCAGGAGTACACTATTATGAAAAAAATCCTACTGATCGCCACCGGCGGTACAATCGCTTCCAAATATACCAAAGAAGGACTTTCCCCTCAGATTTCCGCAGAAGAACTGTTGGGATATATCCCCACTGCCAGAGAGTTCTGCACCATCGACACCCTGCAGCCTTTTTCTCTGGACAGTACCAATGTATGTGCTGACCACTGGCTGCAGCTGGCACAGCTCATTGAGAAAAAATATGAATTCTACGATGGATTTGTGATCTGCCACGGCACTGATACCATGGCTTACACTGCAGCAGCCCTGTCCTATCTGATCCAGAATAATCGCCGTCCTATCGTGATCACAGGCGCTCAGAAACCAATTGATCTGGCCATCACAGACGCCCGCTCCAATCTGTTGGACAGCCTGCGTTTTGCTTCCCACGACCGGGCTCACGGTATCTCCATTGTATTTGGAGGCAAAGTAATTGCCGGTACCAGAGCCAAGAAGGAATTTTCCAAAAGCTACAATGCCTTCTCCAGTATTAATTACCCTGATATTGCTTCTGTTCACGATAACAGAATTATCTTTTATATTGATGATAAAGATCAGAATACCCGTCCGCTGGTTTTCTATCATCAGATGAATACCAACATCTTTCTCATGAAACTGATTCCCGGAACTGACGGACGGATTCTGGACACTCTGGCAGACTCCTATGACGGACTTATCATCGAGTCCTTTGGCGTAGGCGGTCTTCCAAACTATGGCAATGACAGTTTTCTGAATGCACTTTCAGACTGGATCTCTGCCGGTAAACTGGTATGCATGGCTACTCAGGTAACCCATGAGGGCAGCGATATGGAAGTCTACCAGGTTGGAAAAGTGATCAAGGAGAAATTTCCCATACTGGAATCCTATGACATGACTCTGGAAGCTTCTGTTACCAAAATGATGTGGGTGCTGGGTCAGACACAGGATCTCCGGGAATGCAGAAGGTTATTTTATAAAACCATTAATCATGATCTGCTGTTTGTATAACTCTTGAATCCTGATACTAATTTGTTACCCGCCACCTACAGAGATGGGAATCATCTCACATCTGATATTTCACACCCAATAGGAGAACCCGAATGAACCGAACCATAGAATATACAATCCCGGAATCCCAGAACGGACTCCGGGTAGAACAATTTCTCAGAAGAAAGGGATACTCCCGGCAGAATCTCACAGAAATCAAACGGATGCCCCAGAGCATCCTGGTAAACGGAATCCACTACTATATGCGTCAAACCCTGGCTGCAGGTGACCATCTACAGGTCTGTATCTGCGAGACAGAATCCTCGGAGAAAATCCCGCCGGTAAAGCTTCCCCTGAACATTGTTTATGAAGATGAAGACATCCTGGTGATCAACAAGCCTGCAGGAATGCCCATCCATCCCTCCATGAAAAACTACTATAATTCTCTGGCCAATGCCCTGGCATGGTACTATCAGGATCAGGGAAAGCCTTTTATCTTCCGCTGCAGCAACCGCCTGGACCGGGATACCTCCGGGCTCACTGTAATTTCCAAACACCTGGTCAGCGCCAGCATCATGGCCGATATGACCAAAAAACGCCTGGTACACAGGGAATACCTGGCCATCGTAAAAGGTGACCTCACCCCACCCGCAGGAACCATCACAGCCCCTCTTTCCCGCAAAGAAGGCTCCATTATTGAACGCACCGTAGATTTTGAACATGGTGAAGAAGCCATCACCCATTATAAACTGGTAAAAAAAGAAAATGGGCACAGCCTGGTCTCCCTTCAGCTGGAAACCGGCCGCACCCATCAGATCCGTATCCATATGAAATACCTGGGCTATCCCCTTATCGGAGACTACCTCTACAACCCTGACATGGAACACATTACCCGCCAGGCCCTACATTCCTACCACATGGAATTCCCCCATCCCATCACAGGACAGAAGATGACTTTCACTGCTCCCCTTCCGTCGGACATGTCTGCCATCAGTCCCCTTTAAGCACTACACGGATTCTCTTATAAATAAAGAATACGATCAGAGATGTCAGTGTATATTTAAAGATATTGAATGGGAAAATAATCAGTGCTGCAAAGCTAAGCAGACTGTTCACAGAGCTATGCACAGCTCCTCCCATTTCAATAAATGCCTCAATCGGCATTCCAAAAGCTTTGCCATAAGCCGGCAGCAGCACAAATGCATTCATAAAGCAAGCTACAACAGCTGTCAGCACTGTACCTGCAGCCATACCTATTACTGCATGCTTTCTGTTCTTGACAGAATGAAAGCGATAGATCAGACCAGCCGGAACCACAAAGGTACATCCAAAAATAAAGTTAGCCAAATCTCCTACACCTGCTGTCATAGAACCCTTGGTCACCAGATGAACCAGAATCTTCACCAGTTCGATCAGTACGCCTGCAATAGGTCCCATGGCAAAAGATCCTACCAGCACCGGAATCTCAGAAAAATCCAACTGATAGAAAGACGGTGCCAGAAATGGAAGTGGAAACTCCAGATTCATCAATACACCTGCAATTGCTCCTAACATAGCAATCTGTGTAATTGTCCTCGTCTTGCTCCTGGCCACTACATTGCCGTTTCTCAATACCTGTTCACTCATACTGTTTCTCTCCTTTGAAATATTTTTTTGCAGATGTCAGACAAAAGCCCCACATCTTTCTGCAAAAGAAAATTCCACAAGAATGCTGTTACAACAACATAAAAAGCCCCGGATATCCATCCGGGGCACTGAGCACGTACTTTTGTATACTGCGTGTTCTTCTCTCATCCAGACTTTACTGTCGGTTTTGGAATTTCACCAAATCAGCCGCCGAAGCGGGTCGCGGACTATACCGCCGGTAGGGAATTTCGCAACTGCGATCACCCAACCCCGAAGAATTTTCTTTTAACTGAAACCGATTATACTATATACGCATACTCATTTCAAGAGATTTTATTAATTTTTCAGTCTTTTTTATAAAGCACAAATGCTTCATATGGATTCAGGACAATTTTCCTGTCAAACATTTTTCTGCCCATATTTGTGATCAGGCACTGAGCTCCTTCTGCAAATGTTTCCGGAAGTTCCATTTCCGCTTCCTGCGCACTGAAATTGCATACTGTGAGCAGCTTCTCTGCTCCAAGCTTTCTTGTGTAAGCGAAGATCTGGTCATGGTCACGGTACAGAGCCTCAAATTCTCCGTATACGATGATATCCATTTCTTTACGCAGACGGATCAGCTTCTGATAATAATGGAAAACAGAGTCCGGATCTTTTAACTGATCTGCGGCATTGATCTGCTGATAGTTTGGATTTACCTTAATCCACGGTTCCCCTGTGGTGAAACCTGCACCTGCGGAAGTATCCCACTGCATAGGTGTTCTGGCATTGTCACGGCTTCTGAGCATCAGGCATTTCATCATATACTCCGGTGTCAGTCTGCCTGATTCTGTCAGCTCAGTGAAATAATGAAGACTTTCGATATCGCGGTAATCCTCCAGCTTGTCAAAATAGATGTTAGTCATTCCAAGCTCTTCACCCTGATATACATAGGGGGTTCCCTGCATCATATGAATGCAGGTCGCCAGCATCTTGGCTGAAATATCCCGGTAAGCAGGATTATCATTTCCAAATCTGGATACACTTCTTGGCTGGTCATGGTTCCCAAGGAAAAGACTGTTCCATGCTTTTCCTGCCAGTTCTTCCTGCCATTTGATCATGATCTTCTTGAACTCTTTGAAATCATACCGTTCTGTGGTCCATTTGCCATAATCACCACCACCGATTTCTACATGCTCAAACTGGAATACCATATTCAGTTCTTCTCGGTCATCACCTGCATATTTCTGTGCTTCCTCAATGGTAACTCCTGACGTTTCTCCCACAGTCATTACATCATATTTGGAAAGCACCTCCCGGTTCATCTCCTGAAGATATTCATGCACTCTTGGTCCATGGACACTGTAAGGTCCAAAATCCCCATAAAGTCCTCCGTGAGTCTCTCCGTCCGGAAATGCCTGATCCTTGGAGATCATACTGATTACGTCCATACGGAAACCATCGATTCCTTTTTCACACCAGAAGTTCATCATATCATAAACTTCCCGACGAACCTTCTCGTTCTCCCAGTTCAGATCCGGCTGCTTCTTGGAGAACAGGTGAAGATAATACATATCTGTCTGTGCGTCATATTCCCAGGCTGAACCGCCGAATACTCCGCCCCAGTTATTTGGCTCCTTACCGTTCACCGGATTTCTCCAGATATAATAGTCGCGGTAAGGATTATCTTTGGATTTACGACTCTCAATAAACCAGGAATGCTCGTCGGAAGTATGATTTACAACCAGATCCATAAGGATCTTGATTCCTCTTTTGTGTGCCTCTGCAAGGAGGGTTTCATAATCCTCCATAGTTCCGTAATCTTTATAGATTTTTCTGTAATCAGAAATATCATAGCCGTTATCATCCTGCGGAGACTCAAGCATAGGCGAGATCCAAAGTACATTTACACCCAGCTCTTTCAGATAATCAAGCTTTTCTATAATTCCTCTGATATCCCCGATGCCGTCTCCGTTACTGTCTTTAAAACTTTTGGGGTAGATCTGATATACAACACTTTCTTTCCACCAGGTTTTTTTCATAACTTAAGCCTCCTGTTTGCATTTCAAGTTTATTGTTGTGTTATTTTACTGCACCGGCAACAACACCGTTCATGATCCATTTCTGACAGAAGATATATACGATCAGTACAGGTGCCAGTACAAGCAGATAAGAGGCAAATGCCAGGTTATAATCTACAGAGAACTGGCTCTTGAATACATACTGTGCAAGCTGTAAGGTCTGCTGGCTCTCATCACTTAAGAGTACCAGTGGCATGCTGAAGTCGTTCCATGTCCACATAAAGGAAAGAATCGCTACTGTTGCAGTAGTTGGTTTTAATACCGGGAAAATGACCCGGCTGAAAATCTGGATGGGGTTGGCACCATCGATCATTGCTGCTTCATCCAGTGCTTCCGGTATCGCCTTGATCGCACCTGTATAAAGGAAAGTGTTCATGGGCAGACCGAAGATAACATACAGAAAAGTAATACCGTAAATATTATCCAGATGGAAGGCATTCGCCTGTACAACCAATGGAAGCATGATTACCTGGAACGGAATAAACATGGCACTGATAAAGTAGTAATACATAATGGAAAAGAATTTACTCTTTTTCCTGTTTCTGGTTATGGCATACGCTGCAAAGGAGTTTGTGATCAATGTAAAGAACAGGTTGATCACTGTAATAAATGCAGTGTTAAAAAATTTCCGCGGAAAATCGGTCATTACCCAGGCATCTACGAAGTTCTGCAGACGCAGCTTTCTGGGCAGTGCCAGTACGTTATTCATGTCAGATGGATCCTTAATTGCGATCATCAGTGCCATATACAGAGGCAGAAGAATGATCAGCACAATTCCTATGATAAGAAGAATCGTTACAGGCCAGTTGTAACGTTCTTTTACCTTCGCTACACCCTGTTTCATCCTAACTTCTCCTCTCTCTTCTCAAGTATACGCAGCTGGAATACAGAAATCAGCACAACTACGATGAAAAGCACAACTGCATTGGCTGACTGGTAGGCAAACTGTCCTCCGCCGAATCCCTTCTTATAAATCAGGACTGCAATGGAAGTAGTTGCGGTTCCGGGTCCACCATCTGTCATGGCCATGATCTGATCGTAAACCATCAGGTAACCTTTGGCCGAGAGCACCATATTAATGGTAAAGGAAGGTGCCAGAAGAGGGAATGTGATCTTACTGAACCTCTTAAATCCTGTAGCTCCGTCCAGATCAGCAGCTTCATATACATCTGTATCAATAGACTGGAGTCCTGCAATATAGATCAGTGTATTGAATGCACATCCGATCCACAGAGATACTGCAATGATTCCCCACATCGCATTGTTAGTACCCAGAATATTCACACTGAGAGCCTTGATTCCCAGAGCTTTTCCAAGCTCCGGAACCAGGTTTGCAAAAATATAGTTGAAGATAAATCCCACGATCAGACTTCCCAGCATATACGGCAGGAAATAAAATGCTTTAATGGTATTTTTGAATTTAATCTTTGCATTTAATGCGCATGCGAGCACAAGGCTGATCACATTAACCAGGATCGTAGTGATCACAGCAAATTTAAAGGTGAAAATGTAAGCATTTCCTGTATCTGCATCTACAAACATATGCAGGTAATTACGCAGCCCTACGAAATTCCAGTCTCCATATCCTCTCCAGTCAGTAAAGCTGTAGAATACACCTTTCAGGAAAGGAATTGTATGGAAGATGAAAAATAATACTGCAAGAATACCAACATAAATATAGTAAACTTTATTGACAGCAGGTCTTTTACGATTCGCTGCTTTCTTCATAGGCTCATCCCCTCACTTAATCTACATTCGCAACATCATATTTTTCGTCACACTGTTTCAGGAACTGTTCGATGTTTTCCTTATCATCCATTCCATTTGCACGATTTAAACTAAGTTCAGTAAGCAGTACAGACATATTAAATCCTGATGGGTAGTAGTGGTCTTCAAAGTTGGCAACTTTACCATTGCTGATGTCTTCCTGTACACCTGATACTGCTTCATCACTCTGCTCTACACCCTTTAATGCGGAGAATGAGAACTGCTCATCAATATAAGTCTGTACATTTTCTTTTTCCATCATAAAGGAAACGAAATCTTTAGCTGCATCTACATTGGAACTGCTCTTGCTTACGCCCAGAAGCACATCCACACCTGAGGTAACCTTATTCTGGGATTCATCATTGGAAGACGGAAATGCAAACATGTTTATTTTTACATCCGGGTTAGCATTACGGTACTGGCTGATTGCCCAGTTTCCGTTGATGATCATTACAGCGTCACCGTTGGCAAATTTCTTGTTTCCGTCATCATAGCTAAGTCCCATGAAATCATCCTGTGCATAATCAAGAAGTGTCAGATATTTCTCTGTAATCTCCTCATGAGTTCCCACAAATGTTGTCTTGCCTGCTTTGCGGTCATCTGCGAAGCTCTCCGGTGCAAGGTCTGCTGCTATGGAATTCCATGGTGCATTTGCTGTCCATGCATCTTTGTAAGTCATCAGTAATGGCTGCTCGCCTGCATCCTGGATTTTCTGAAGAGTATCTATAAACTCATCCCAGGTCTTCGGAACTTCCAGCCCAAGCTCTTCGAATTTCTCTGTATTGTAGATGACACCGGAAGCATTTGTAGCAAATGGAACACCATATATTGTCTCTTCTTTGTCCTTATTTACATCGTAAACCATGTCAATATAGGCTTCCTGTACATCCTTGATATAATCCTGATCACCCAGATCAAGCAGCATACCTGCACCTTCAACCTCAGTGTAGTTGTTATCGCCGCCCATTGCTACAATGTCAGGCATATCATTCTTTGCCATTCTGGTCTTTAATACTGTTCCTGCATCCGGCGGAGCAGTAACCTTTACTGTCACATCGTCATGGCTTTCATTATATTTGTCTACCAGTTTCTGAATCGTATCCTTGTTCTCAGGTTTTGTGGAAAAAAGCTCCAGTTCTGTTTTACCTGAGCTTTTCGCTGAGGAACCTGCGTCAGACGAACCGCCGCATCCTGTTAATGTGCCGGCAAGCAAAGTACCAATTACCAATGTGCTTATTATTTTTTTATACATTTTTTCTCCTCCATAATTTAATTTTCTTTTCATTTCATTAACTACGAAGGCTGCGCAACCTCTGTTTTCCCTTGGTGACTTTATCATAACGCAGCCTGCCTGTAAAAATCAACAGGTTTCTCGGGAAACTTAAATTTCACACAAAATTCACGATCCATTTTTGTGCATATCATACAATAATCAGTATGTTTTTACACTGTTAACCCAACTGGATAAGTTCTGTAAATTGTAAAAGAGAGCCTTCTATTCTTTCACAGACTCTCTTTTTATCAGCCGCACCGGGCTCTTGATATTCATTTCTTTTAAAGTTTCTCCCTCTATCATCCGGTGCAGACGACGCAGGGAGATCACGCCCTTCTGGTGGATATCCTGATGAACCGTAGTCAGCCTGGGACGGACAAACTCCGCATAAATACTGTCATCATAACCTACTATGGAAATCTGATCCGGAACCTTAATCCCATGGTCAAAGAAATAGTTCATAGCCTCAATCGCTCCGTAATCCGAAGAAAACGCCAGCGCCTTTACTTCAAGGAAACGGGGAAGCAATTCTTCATACCTGCTGAGGCGCTGTCTCTTCTCCCCCGGAACTACGATCAGACGGGATTTGCTGCAGAAACCGCCCTGCTTTTCCATAGCCTGTTTGAATCCGTTCCATCTGCGGGAATCACTGTCCTTATCTGTCTCTGCGATAAACAATGCCCTGTGGTATCCACATGAATACAGGTATTCTCCAACCTGATATCCACCGGAATAATCGTCAATTCCTACATTCTGGAAGGTGTATTCCCCTTCCGGATATGCATCGATCAATATCATCTTCTTGTTCAGTTTTCTGGACAGCTGTCTGTATCGTTCCTCATCATATCCCAGAATGATCAGACCCTCAACATTCCACCTGGAAGCCATGTCTACTACATCTTCAATTTTTTCCCCGCCGATAAGCATGACGAAATAACCTTTCCGTTCTGCTTCTGTCTGTATGGTTCCGATCAGCTCTCCCACAAAGGAATCCTGCAGAGACTGCATTCCATGGGCAGTGGCAAATCCAAGAACTACTCCGATGATTCTGGAGCCATGACCTGACAACATCACAGATCCCATATGTGGAACATAATTCTGTTCTTTCAGAATACGGGTAATCTTATCTATGGTTTCCTGAGACACTCTCTTGGTATTTCCATTGATTACATTGGAAACCGTAGTCCGGCTCACCCCCGCCATATCTGCAATATCCTGAAGTCTGATCATTTAAACGCCTCCTGCTTTACGATATTTTATAGATTCATACAATAGTGTTAAAGATATCCTTTTCTATAAAATGTTTATACCATATATATGTTTTTAAGTAAACTTCCGTTTTTATATTATGATATAAGAATTGCGGGAGCTGCTTTGCAGCGGAGCAATTCGTAGATATCAATGACCCTAACTGAGGCTTTTATACCTGTGTAGTCGGATTTGCAGACAAGCGAATGGTATAGTTATTTCCCACATTGAAACAAAATTGCGCGTCTGACTCTCATCATTGGAAAATAACGAGAATGCGACGCGCAGTTATTCAAAGGATGAACTGAATGATATTTTTATTCTTCATCCGCATGATAAATCCCCACATAGCCCTGCGGTTCTACTCTGACAATCTGCTCGACTTCCTCCGTTTTCTCTGGGAAGTCCGCTTCTGTATGAAATCTCACACAGGTTCCGCAGGAGGAGCTTAAATCTCTTGGGACCGGCATGACTTCTGCACTCAGATTCATTGCCTGGCAGTTTCTTCGAAACTGGATAGCTCCATAATGGGAATAGAAGGTTGCTATATATGTGATCATTTTTTAAGTTTCAGCAGGATATCATCTCCCTGCTCTGTTGCCTGTACCTGATATCCCTGATGTGTTGCAAATCTGGATACATTCTCTTTTGCAACTACGTTATCAACCAGAATCTCATATTCTTTGTCTCCGGATTCCATTGCATTCTTTGCACGGATCACTGGTTCCGGACAGGATAAACCTCTTGCATCTACTTTCTTCATTCGTCTCTCTCCTTTTAGAGTGTGTCTAAAAAAATACTTTCCGCAAAATGAGCGTATTAATTGCGGAAATGATGTCTGCATTCCGACAATCAGGCTTCTTCTTTTCTCATGGAGTTCACTGTCGCAATTACAGCAACTACCACAATCCCAATAATAACTGCAATCTTTCCGTTTGCTGTAGGACCTTCACCGGAAGATGCCAGTCCGAAGTTATGGGCAAAAGCGGCACCTGCCATCAGACCGAGAACAGTCACAGCGGAGTCTGTATTTCCCTCGCCTGCAAGAATAAGCTGACGAAGCGGACATCCACCGAGGAGAATACATCCAAAGCCTGCCAGATACATTCCCAGTGCGTTCCACAGTCCATCTGTGTGTGCAATCGGCTGTCCCGCAAATCCCGGATTGAAATAGGATGTTCCTGTAACTGCACCGAGAATCAGATTCATTACCAATGCTGTCACAAGAATTGCAGCAAAGCCGAACAGTAATTTATATTCTTTGAAAAGTACCGCATCACGGATACCGCCGACCATACACAGACGGGTTCTCTGAGCCAGGATACCAACAATAATTCCTGCTGCCAGTGCGATAATGATTGCAGCATGTTTTGCTCCAGGTCCGCCTTCCGGCTCTGTGAAATGGATAAATGCAGGTGCAGCTACCAGCAACAGAAGCATCACGATCTGGAATGCAGGATAAATACCACCTTCCAGCTTCGGCATCTTATAAGAACGTTTCAGTGTGTAACCTTTCTTCAGGAAAACAGTTCCTGTAAGAATACCGGCTACAAATCCAACAAGTCCAAACAGAGCATTTCCGTCTCCGCCTGCCAGACGCAGAATCATACGGAATGGACATCCAAGAAACATCAGACATCCGATCATAACAAATGCGCCAAGTGTAAATCTGGTCACAGGTGCAGAGCCGCCTCTTGGACGAAATTCTTTCTTAGCAAGTGAAATGATACATGCTCCAAGCACCAGACCAATGATCTCCGGGCGGATATACTGAACTGCTGCCGCTGAATGAAGTCCCAGCGCACCTGTGGTATCTCTCAGGAAACAGGCAATACAGAAGCCCATATTTGCCGGATTTCCAAAAAACACCAGAATTGCAGCAATCAGACCGATCACGCCTCCTGCCAGAACTATGGTTCCCTTTTCGTTTTTCATTTATTTCTTTCCTCCTTTTACACTGACTTTTTTTGTTGTCAGCACAATTTCTTTGTATCTATTTTATCATTTTTATGCTGAAATCACTAATTCATTATAGCCATATTTTATAGTTATTTATAGAAATCTTTTATAAGTTGTGCTATACTACAGATAAGATATGATATGATGTTAGGGTCAAAAAGTATTTTTTTCCTAACTTGATATCCACAAATTGCTATATATAAAAATCGGGGGATTTGTTACTATGAATAAAATATATCTGGATCAGGCAAGTACGTCTTTTCCCAAGGCACCATCTGTTGCACAGGCAGTTTATGATTACCTGTCAGGCTCTGCTGTGAATGTGAATCGGGGAGGATACCGGGCAGCTTATTCTGTGGAGGAGCAGATTTTTGAGACAAGAGAACAGCTTCTGAAGCTCTTTCACTTTACTTCCGGAAAGGGTAAGAATGTTATTTTTACAGAAAATATCACTGCCAGTCTGAATGTTCTTCTGAAAGGACTTCTGAACCCCGGCGATCATGTACTTGTAACTGCCATGGAGCATAATGCAGTGATGCGTCCTCTTGTACAGCTGGAGAAACACGGAATTTCTTTTGACAGGATCCCATGCGCTTCTGACGGCAGTCTTCTGCTTGATAGAGCAGCTGCACTCCTTCGTCCTGAGACTAAGCTTGTGGTCTGTCTTCATGCTTCCAATGTATGCGGAACTGTCATGCCTGCACAGGAAATCGGGAATTTCTGCAAAGAACATGAACTTCTTTTTATTCTGGACACTGCACAGACGGCAGGAACCATTGACATTGATATGGAGAAATATCACATAGACGCACTGGCATTTACAGGTCACAAGGGACTCAGAGGGCCACAGGGAACAGGTGGCTTTCTGATCCGCAATGAACTGGCAGCGCAGATCGATCCTCTTATCAGCGGCGGAACAGGAAGCGCCTCTCATTCTGAGGAAGTACCGGCATTTCTTCCGGATCGTTTCGAACCCGGAACTCCCAATATCCCGGGGATTCTGGGACTTCATGCCGCACTCTGTGATCTGGAGAAACAGTCCATGGAAGAAATCCGCCAACATGAATTAATGCTGACACAATACTTTATAGATGGTATCCTGAATTTGGATCCTGAGGAAAAATTCCTGCGTATTATCGGTAAAAAAAATATTGAAAACCGTTGTGCAGTTGTATCCGTCCAGACCTTACATATGGACATGGCTCAGGCCGCCTTTGAGCTGGACAGTACTTATGGAATTATGACAAGAGTCGGCCTTCACTGTGCACCAAACGCACATAAAACTCTTGGAACATACCCGGAGGGTACTCTCCGTTTTTCTTTCGGACCTGAGAATACAAAGCAGGAACTGGATATTGCTTTAGATGCATTATCCGCATTACTATAGCAATCCTCGTACATCGTTTTCGTACATAAAAGGAGATTTTCACAATGGAATTTAAACAGTTAGAAGCATTCGTCGCTGTCGTGGATTACGGCAGCTTCTCAGAGGCGGCCCGCCGCCTCTATCTGACTCAGCCTACGATCAGTGCTCATATACGTTCTCTGGAAGATGAACTGCATATGAAACTGATCATCCGCACTACAAAGAAAACAACGATTACAGCCAAAGGCTACCAGCTTTATGACAGTGCAGTCCGTATGCTGGAGATCAGAAATAATCTGCTTGAGAATTTTACAGGTGCCCACAAACATATGATAGATCTGGCTGCATCTACCATTCCTTCTTCTTATCTTTTGCCGGAATTGCTTGCTGCTTTCGGAAAAACGCATCCTGATGTTTATTTTCACTCCATACAGTCAGACAGTTCAGAATCCATCAGCCGGGTACTGGACGGAACTGTAGATCTGGCTCTGGTAGGCCAGAATACACGTGATGAGAGCTGCGTGTTTATTCCTTTCTGCCATGATGAGCTGGTCATTGCAACTCCTGTAACAGATCACTATCTTGCACTCAAGGACAGGGAAACACCCTCTATTTTTCATGATTTCCTGAAAGATCCTATTATCCTCAGGGAAAAAGGCTCCGGCACAAAAAAAGAAATGGACCTTTTTCTGGATCGCATAGGCATCACAACAGGCAATCTGAATGTGATCGCCCGCATGAATGACCTGGAAAGCATCAAAAAGTCCATTGTTAATGGTCTGGGAATCTCTATTCTTTCATCACGCTCTGTCACTGACCTGCAGAGGACAAAGCAGATTCTTGTCTTTCCGCTGGAGGAATCTGCTCATAAGCGCAGTTTCTATATTGTCTACAGCAAAAACAGGATTCTGAAACCCTATGTAAAGCAATTTGTGCAGTTTGCGCGAGACTATTATATGTAACTGTTATCTGCCGCACAAAACTCATATCAATTTTCATAATATCAAAATTGTAATTCTGGAGCATTCCAAAGGAAGAATATCCAGATCCAGTTCGGAAATATGTCCGCTGTCCTCCAGTTCACCTGCCAATGTCGCTTTATCTATATATGCATTCACATTGATATATAATGCATAACCAGATCAAGGAGGAGCACAGGCTCCTCCTTGTCAGTCAGTTACAGATTTTTTTCTTCTTATTACAGGTTTTTCTTCTTATAAATAAACCATGATGCTGCTACAGTAAACACCAGCAGATAAAGAAGCAGAATCCCAATACCGGTGTAATTCACCGCCTCACCTGATGAAATGCTTCTCATCAGATGGCTGGTCTGGGATAATGGCAAGGCTGATACAAACTTGCCTACAAATCCTGGAAGTTTCTCTGTTGAGAAAAAGGTGTTACATAAATATGCCATAGGCATAATGATATAGTTGGAAAATCTCGGCACATCTGCGTGGTTTTTTGCCAGAAAGGACACCACCACACCAACGGCTGAGAATACTGCTCCGTTCAGGAACATCACAAGAAATGACCAGCCGTTGAAGATCAGGCCTGTCTCGATTGGTGCTGTAAGGAGCAGGATAATTCCTCCTGCATACAGTCCACGCAGACTTCCTCCGATAATCTGGCCTGCGATAAACTGCCATAAGGGTGTGGGGGAGATCATCACCTGATCAAAAGCCTTCTCATACAGTCTCTGCACATTCAGGTTCTGCGCAATGGCATTAAAGCTTCCATTCATAGTTGTCAGAGATACCACACCCGGAATCAGAAAGTTCAGGTATGGCTGTCCATGAGAAGTGGTCTGGATTCCCATTCCGAATACGATCAGATACATTAACGGTGCGATCATTGCCGCCAGTGTGATCTTATAGAAATCCCGGCGGAATTCTACCCACTTCTCCCATAATATTGTTATAATTCCCATGTTCTTTCTCTCCGGTTATTTTGTATTCAAATGCTTCCCGGCTCTTTCTACAAAGACGTCTTCCAATGTGGTCTCACGAAGAGAAGCCTGCCCTGTAAGTCCCTCCAAATACCGGATAGCATCCTGTCGTGTATGGAAATAGTGATTCTGTGTTCCATCCGCTGTCATTTCGTCCACTGCATAAGCACCAAGACTCTCGATCAGTGCTGACGGAGTACTTACCTCCTCCAGCTTACCATGATCCATCAGTGCCACACGATTGCAGAGACTCTGTGCTTCTTCCATGTAATGCGTAGTCAGCAGAATGGTCAGGTTTTTCTCATTCAGTTTTCGCAGAAGATTCCACATCTGTCTTCTGGAAAGAGCATCCATACCTGCTGTGGGTTCATCCAGAAGCAGGATCTCCGGATCTGTCAGTAATGCCCGGCAGACCATCAGCTTACGCTTCATTCCACCGGAAAGCTTGCGGACTGTACGTTTGCGGAACTTCAGAAGATCGCAGAACTCCAGAAGTTCTTCTGTTCTTTCTTTTATCTGCTTCCGCGGCATAAAATAGAGCCGTCCCTGGTATTCCATGATCTCATCCATATTCATATCCTGACGCATGGAATATTCCTGGGTGATCACACTGATCTTTCTCTTCAGATCAGGACGTTTTCTTGTAAGCTGCTGACCGTCTATAAGGATTTCTCCCTTTGTCGGAAGAAGAAGGGTTGACAGCAGGCTGATGGTCGTTGTCTTGCCTGCTCCGTTCGGCCCGAGAAGACCAAAAAACTCCCCTTTTTCAATTTTCAGGTTCAAAGAATCCACGGCTGTAAAATTGTCAAAGGTTTTTGTCAGATCTCTGGTCTCGATCATAATCCTCCATCCTGTTCCTTTGCAATGATCAGGGAATAATAGCCTGCATCATCCGGAATTTCTTCTACACTGTTGTAAATATGCTCATCCGGCATTCCACAGTTCTCCACCATACGGATATTGCGTCCGCTTTTTGCCAGAATTTCCTTTACCTGATTCATCTTTTTACCTGATTTCATCAGCACATAGGTACCCGGCTGATCCAGCTCACTATCCAGACGGTGTACTGCCGGCTGTACATGTAATGGCTGATTCCACTCTGTGAGAGGAATATTCAGTCTGGCTGCTGTGGCACAGAAAGAAGTAATGCCGCTCACAAGTCCGGTCTCATAGCCATCAGCTTCTACTCTCTTCTGTACATAAGTAAATGTGGAATAAATGGTAGGATCCCCAAGAGTCAGAAATACCACATTCTTTCCTGTATCCAGAACAGCCTCCAGAGCTTTGGCTCCCTTCTCATGATTGATTTCAAGCTCCTGTCTGTCATGAGTCATTGGCATATAAATGGGCAGAAGTTCCTTGTCTGCAAGCTCCGGTACTGCCTGGACTGCGATCTTGTATGCCACTGTTTCCTTCACATCTGCACCCGGAACTGCAATCACCTCATTTTCCCTGATCATACGGACTGCCTTCAATGTCATAAGTTCCGGATCTCCAGGGCCAACTCCTACACCATATAAAATTCCTCTCATCTATCTTTTCCTCCTGTGTTTTCAGTTTTCATATTCGCACGTATTCTCCATTATACTAAAACAGCAGTTTTTTTTCAATAAGGCACCCGTTTTTCTCTATATATTTCCAAATATATTGCTGTTCACTCCGTTCACAGTAACATTTACATAACCATTCAGGTATGTTATAGTAGAAAGCACCACGGCTTCCGGCAATTTTCTTACAGTCCGGAATCTGAAAATCTGAAATACAAAGAAAAGAGGAATTAAAAAATGATCAAAAGATCCCATAAATTCTACTCCATACTGTGTATGGCTTCCATATTTTTTTATATTCTGATCTCATCGAGCCTGTGCTTTGGCGCTTCCGAAGCAAAGGGAATAGAATTCGACAAGGATGATGGTGAATATTCTATAGAAGTGGAGCTGGAGGGCGGCAGTGGCAAGGCCAGCGTCACCTCTCCCACTCTTATTACTGTAAAAAATAAAGCTGCCACCGCCAGAATCCAGTGGAGCAGCTCTAATTATGATTATATGATCGTAGACGGTGAGAAATATCTGCCTGTCAATGAGGATGGCGGAAATTCTGTTTTTGAAATACCGATCCTGGCTGTAGATGAGGAAATGCCGGTGATTGCAGACACTGTAGCTATGGGTGCTCCCAGGGAAATCCAGTATACTCTTACCTTCTACTCTGCCTCCATCGGCTCCAAAAGCCAGATGCCCCAGGAAGCAGCCAAGAGAGTGGTTGCAGTGGCATTGGTGATCATAATAGGCGGAGGCATCCTGAACTACTTTGTAAATAAAAGAAACCGTTGTTAATGATTATCCATCATCTTATTCTTCTGTTTTCTGTTTTTTAACATGAATCTGCAGCTGATTATAGGGAATCTCAATACCATTTGCGTCAAAGGATTCCTTGATCAGCTCATTCAGGCGCCATTTTGCCGGCCAGTATTTATCTGTGGCCACCCACACCCGTAATCCCATGATCACAGCACTTTCTCCCAGCTCATCCACAAATACCACCATTCCTTTGTCATCCTTAGTATCTTCATCATTGTGGAGAATATCCTCCAGAAGCTCTTTTGCTTTATGGATATCTGCATCATAGGAAATTCCAACCTTAATCTCCAGCTTTCGCAGATCCCTGGCAGTCACATTGGTAATAATACTGCTTGACAGGGTTCCATTTGGGATCACAATATGCTTATTATCAATAGAAATCAGAGTAGTATAACAGATTTCAATTTTATATACGGTACCCTCACATCCATTCTGCTGGGCAATGATAATATAATCTCCTATCTGAAATGGCTTAAACGTAAGAAGAAGGATACCGCCTGCAATATTTGCCAGTCCACCCTGCAAAGCCAGACCTACAGTTACACCGGCAGTACCCAGAAGGGCCGCCACTGAGGACTCTTTCACTCCAAAATGCGTAGCAATGGTAAATACCAACAGAATATAGAGGCAAACCCTCAGCAGAGAGCCGATAAACTGCACAACTCCTTTGTCTACAGAAGCCTTTTCCATAGAGGCCTTGATCAGATAGATGATCCATTGGATCACTTTCCTGCCTCCTATAAAAATTAGGATCGCAGCTACAACCTTCAGTCCAAATTTCGTAAGCTCAGGCATATAATCCGTAAAATATTGTCTGTAATTATCTAATGTATTAACTGCCTGCTGCACTTCCTGTTCCAAACGATCTACTCCCCTTTCCTGTTCTTCAAAATCAGCCAACTTTTGATTCCAATATGATAGCATAACACGGACCATACTATGTAACAAGAATTTATTTCTGTTCGGGAACCTGTACTGAAATAATCTGAAGAGAGAAAATCCCCGCCAGCCCGGCGGGGGATTCACTCTCTATCTCTCCAATATAAATGTTAATGCACATTGGATAACCAGTATCAGGGGGATACCCAGATAAAATTTTGCTTTTCTTGTTTTGTGGTGAAAAATATACATTCCCATCCAGGCTCCCAGGGAACCTCCTACTGCTGCCAGAAGCAGTAGCCGGGATTCAGGAATGCGCCATCTGCCCGATCTCGCCCTCTGCTTATCTATACCATAGACCAAAAACGTACAGATATTAACAGCGATCAGATACACCCAGATTGGCTGTGCTACTGTTATTCCTGTCATAATCCCTCCTGTCCGAACAGTTTCCGTCAGCTCTGCAGGCTCAGGACAACTGCCTCAAAATTCTCGTCAAAACCGTCGTATTTCAGTTCCAGAGGCTCTTCCACACCCAGACTTAACACGCCCAGGATAGACTTGGCATCAATAAAAAACTTTCCTTTTGCTACAATATCAATATCAAAGGGACATTTCATTGCCGCACTTACCAGCTTCTTTGCTTCTTCCACATCATTGATCCTGATCATTTTGTTTGTCTCTTTCATATTTCATAATCTCCTGATCTTATACTTTTTTGTTGCTTTTTCGTCCACGTGGTATTATACTTGTTACCACATCTGAATACCAACATAAAATTTCTATATCAGTTATCGCAAATTTATATATTTAAGAAGGAGTTTATCACGCATGATCCTTGATTATTATCGTATTTTTTACTATGTTGCTCAGTATAAAAGCTTTTCCAAAGCTGCGGAGGTAATGGGAAATAATCAGCCCAATATTACCCGCTGTATGAACATTCTGGAAAATGAGCTGGGCTGCAAACTGTTCATCCGCTCCAACAGAGGTGTCCAGCTTACAGTAGAAGGAGAACGCCTTCATAACCATGTGTCCATCGCCATGGAGCAGCTTGTGGCCGGAGAAAATGAACTTCTGAAAGAAAAGGGGCTGGAAAGCGGTCTGGTAAATATCGGAGCCAGCGAAACTGCCCTCCGCCTGATCCTGCTGACAGAGCTGGAATCCTTTCATCACCAGTATCCCCATGTAAAGCTGCGCATCTCCAACCACTCTACCCCACAGGCAATACAGGCTTTGGAAAATGGTCTGGTGGATTTTGCAGTGATCACCACACCTATCGCATTGAAAAAGCCACTGCAGAGAATCCCCCTCTTTTCTTTCCGCGAGGTTCTGCTGGGAGGACCGGAATTTGCAGATATAGCCTCCACTCCTCATCACCTGGCAGATCTCCAGGATATCCCTCTGGTGGGAATCGGTCCCGGTACCAGCACTCATGAGCTCTATACTCAATTTTTTATGCGTCACAATCTGCCTTTTTCACCGGATATGGAGGTTGCCACCACGGATCAGGTATTCCCCCTGATCCAGCACAACCTGGGCATTGGCTTTTTTCCGGAGGCTCTGGCTGCCGAACATATTGCCATGGGAAAAGTTGTGCAGATTCCACTTCTGGAAGCTCTGCCCGAACGAAAAATCTGTCTGATCCGCAATGTAAAACGTCCCCAGAGTATTGCTGCCCGCTGCCTGGAAGAGCACCTTACCTCACACCGTGAAAAGGCAGAATAACAAATACACAGGTAGCAAAGCTTTTATTCATTCAGCCCCTTCATAGACAGGCTGATACGTTTCTTCTTCAGGTCCACGCCAATTACCTTTACATCCACAACATCTCCCACGCTCACTGCTTCCAGTGGGTGCTTGATGAATCTCTCTGTCATCTGGGAAATATGTACCAAACCGTCCTGATGTACGCCAATATCTACGAAAGCACCGAAATCAATAACATTACGGACGGTTCCCTTCAGAATCATTCCTTCCTTCAGGTCTTTCATTTCCAGCACATCAGAGCGGAGAATTGGCTTGGGCATATCCTCACGAGGGTCACGGGCCGGCTTCTCCAGCTCCTTCACAATATCCCTGAGGGTGATCTCACCGATTCCAAGTTCTTTGGCCATCTTCTTATAATCCCTTACCAGAAGTGAAAGCCCCAGCAGATTTCCTGCTGCAACATCCTTTGTCTTGTAGCCCAGCTTATCCAGAAGTGCACCTGCAGCCGCATAGCTTTCAGGATGTACGCTGGTAGCATCCAGCGGATTCTTTCCTCCTGAAATACGCATGAAACCGGCACACTGTTCATATGCCTTTGGTCCTAATTTAGCAACCTTGAGAAGCTCTTTTCGGTCTGTAAACTGTCCATTTTCCTCTCTGTAAGCTACAATATTCTTTGCGATCACCTTACTGATACCTGAAATATACTCCAGCAGGGAAGCAGACGCTGTATTCAAATCAACGCCAACCTTATTTACGCTGTCTTCTACCACACCGCTCAAAGCCTCATCCAGCTTTTTCTGGTTCATATCATGCTGATACTGGCCTACACCAATGGATTTTGGGTCGATCTTTACCAGCTCAGCCAGCGGATCCTGTACTCGTCTGGCAATGGAAGCTGCACTTCTCTGTCCCACATCAAAGTTAGGGAATTCCTCTGTGGCAAGCTTACTTGCAGAATATACAGAAGCCCCTGCCTCGTTAGTGATCACATACTGTACCTTCTTCTCCGGAATCTCCTTGAGCATATCTACGATCACCTGCTCAGATTCACGGCAGGCAGTTCCGTTACCTACAGAGATCAGGGAAACCCCATATTTATCAATCATTTTCTCTACCGTATCTTTGGCAGCGCGGATTTTCTTCTCTGTGGTAGGCGCTGTAGGATATACCACTGTAGTATCCAGAACCTTTCCGGTTGCATCTACAACAGCCAGCTTGCAGCCTGTACGGAATGCAGGGTCCCAGCCCAGCACAACTTTCCCTGCAATTGGAGGCTGCATGAGAAGCTGCTCCAGATTTTTGCCAAATACATGGATAGCACCATCCTCTGCCTTGTCTGTAAGATCACTGCGGATTTCTCTCTCAATTGCCGGACCAATAAGACGCTTATAGCTGTCCTCTGTCACTTCCTTCAGAATCGGGGTAGTATTAGGATTATCACCGGTGATCACTCTTTTGTTCAGATAGCGGAGAATATCCTCCTCCGGTGCGTTCACCTTTACAGTGATAAATTTTTCCTTTTCTCCTCTGTTTAATGCCAGAATTCTGTGACCTGCAAGCTTTTTCACCGGCTCTTCGAAATCATAATACATTTCATATACAGATTGCGCTTCCGGATCCTTGGCTGTGGAGGAAATGCTTCCGTTTTTCGCTGTCAGATTACGGATATAAATACGGTAATCTGCCTCATCGGAAATACGCTCTGCAATAATATCTTTTGCGCCGTTTAAAGCCTCTTTTACATTCTTAACGCCCTTTTCTTCAGAAACATAGGCTTCTGCTTCCTCTTCCACTGTCTTGTCTGTCATCTGCTGCAGGATAATATCAGCCAGAGGCTCCAGTCCCTTCTCTTTTGCAATGGTAGCACGGGTGCGGCGTTTCGGACGGTATGGACGATAAAGATCCTCTACCACTACCAGGGTCTGGGCATCCAAAATCTGTTTCTTCAGCTCAGCTGTCAGTTTACCCTGATCCTCAATGCTCTTTAATACCTGATTCTTCTTATCCTCCAGATTTCTCAGATAAGACAGCCTCTCATAAAGGGTACGGAGCTGCTCATCATTCAGAGAACCTGTGGCCTCTTTTCTATATCGTGAAATAAAGGGGATCGTGTTTCCCTCGTCAATCAGCTTAACTGCAGCTTCCACCTGCCATTTTTCTACTTTTAATTCCTGTGTAATTACCTGAATAATATCCATATAGTTTCTTCTATTCTCCTCTTATCGGTTTACTGTATAATGCTTACTTGATTCGGTTAAAGTATTCATCCCAGGGTTTTGGCTCGTTGTCCTCTTCCTCCGGTTGTTCTTCCTGAGGTTTCTTTTCCTCCTGAATTTTCTCTGCTGCCTGTGGCTGTTCTGTGCTTTCGTTATCCGCACTTTCCTGAGGTTCAGGATCCGGCTGTATATTCCATAAGTCTGCCTTCTCAGCTCTGTTGTCCTGGTCTGCCTCTGAATTTACAACTGCATCTGCCTCTGTATCCACGGATTTAAAGTATGGTTCCGGCTGATAACCATAAGTCGAAGACTCAGTTTCTCCCGGTTTCTTCAATTCCCCTTTCAGATCACGGTAGAACATGGTCTCTGTCATAGTCATATAAGGCAGGATCCATAAAAGTGCAATATAAAATGTAAAAACAGAAAGGAACATAAGTGGAACAAAGCTAAGCTTCAGCAGAAAATATCTCCAGAAATTTCCTCTCATCATCTCTATGCTTTCCTTCAGTGCATCCATCCCCTTTGTCTGAGGATTATCGGCCAGAATATAATAGGTCATTTCCAGCGGAATCGTAATGATCTCATAAACAACAGTTCCGATGATCATCAGCACCCCACTTTTCGCAGCCATCTCCATCAGCAGATTCATATCTGGGATATCTGTAGGAAGTGAATATTCATAAATCGTATACGGAAGCATGGTCAGCACATTGATAAATGCCAGCACAAAGGTTGCTGTGATCACTCTGTCCGGATATTTCTTAAAGAAATAAAACAGATCATTCAGTGAATACTCTTTGTTTCTGGCAATGTTCAAGTACATATAGATCATTCCTGCCGAAATCACATTGATCAGAATACTGATAATAAAACTGAATACATATCCCAAAGCTACATTCAGCTTAGAATTTTCCGGAAATAATACGCTGGAAATCCATCCGCTTCCAAAACTTAAAATGATCAATACAACAAATGCCAGGATCACGGTTCCCATCTTTTCCGCCAATGCCTCCCGGGCACGTTTCTTTAATTCTTTTGTTGGTGTCATGAAAAACTCCTCTTCAATAACTAACCTGCGATGTCATAATCTTTATAACGCCGCAGGTTTTGCAGGATTCTTATCATCAGCGGATAAAATCATCCGCTTCGCTATTTGCCTGATTCAGTTCTGTCAGTCTGCCAGATTAAATGCATCATGTACAGCATTCATGGCACGTACTCCATCCTTCTCACTGATCAGCACAGTTACACGGATCTCAGAGGTGGAGATCATATTAATATTCACGCCCTCATTATAAAGGCTTTCAAACATTTTTGCGGCAACACCGGGATTACTCATCATCCCCGCACCTACGATAGAAAGCTTGGCGATATTTCTCTCTGCATGGAGCTCCACATATCCCAGACGTGCCTGATTTGCTTCCAGCACTGCCATGGCATCATCCAGATCATTCTCATTGACCGTAAAGGAGATATCCTTGGTACCCGCACGTCCGATAGACTGCAGGATTACATCTACATTGATATTCTTTTTTGCAAGTGTATCAAATAATTTAAAAGCAACACCGGGGGTGTCCTTCAATCCGATTACTGCGATCCGCACTGCATCTGTATCCAGCGCCACACCGCTGATCAACATTCTTTCCACTGTAACTTCCTCCTTTACTACAGTTCCCTCGCTGTTATTCAGGCTGGAGCGCACAACCAGCGGCACTCCATATTTTTTGGCCATTTCCACGGAACGGTTATGAAGTACCCCTGCACCAAGAGTTGCCAGATCCAGCATCTCATCATAAGTGATCTCCTTAAGCTTTCTCGCCTTTGGAACCTTACGCGGGTCTGCAGTGTATACACCATCCACATCCGTATAGATCTCGCAGGCATCTGCATGGAGTGCTGCTGCCAGAGCTACTGCTGTTGTATCGGAACCGCCTCTTCCCAGAGTAGTATAGTCATCATATTTATTGACTCCCTGAAAACCGGTGACAACTACAATTTTCCTGTTTTCCAGTTCTCTTTTAATACGTTCTGTATCAATTCTTTTCAGTCTTGCATTCCCATGGGTACTGGTAGTATGCATGGAAACCTGAAAAGCATTCAGGGATACAGCGGGAATTCCCAGTTTGTCCAGTGCCATAGCCATCAATGCCACAGACATCTGCTCTCCGATGGTAAAAAGCATATCCATCTCTCTTTTAGGAGGTTTCTCATTTACATCCTTTGCCATAGTGATCAGTTCATCTGTATATTTTCCCATTGCAGACAGAACTACCACCACATCGTTTCCCTTCCTGTACTCTTCCACGCAGCGGGCAGCCACATTGAAAATACGTTCTTTATTTGCAACAGAAGTTCCGCCAAATTTCTTGACAATCAACATTATTTCTTACTTCCTCCATTATCCCTATATCAGTCTTTCACTCTGATTTTTGCAAGGACTTTATCCCCCAGCTTTTCAGCCTTCGCACAAAATTCTCCCTGTGTCATGTCCGTTGTAATAAAAGCACATTCCTCCGGCAGCTGATCCAGACAGATCATCTCTGCATTTTCAAATACTTCCTTCGCTTCCTCTGCAGCTTCTCTTTTGACTCTTACAAAAAATCTTCCGGATACCTGATCCAGTGGTCTCAGCTTTGCAGGAGTACTGTTCCAGTTGGTAAAAATATTAGTATGGAGATGCTTGGCAGCGTCTACAATATCTCCCACTACTGCGCTTGCAGTAGGAAGCTTACCTGCACCACTTCCATAGAACATGGCATCTCCCAGCATATTTCCATGTACAAAGACTGCATTAAATACATCATTCACACTGTAAAGAGGACTGTCCCTGCCAATCAGGAAAGGAGCTACCATTGCATAGCAGGTATCATCCTCATTTCTGCGGCTTGTACCCAGAAGCTTAATGGTTCTGCCCAGCTTTGCAGCATACTCCATATCCTCAGGTGTAATTTTAGTGATGCCCTCTGTGTAAATATCCTTATAATCAAAATATTCACTGTATGCCAGAGAAGACAGGATTGCTATTTTGCGGCATGCATCATAGCCCTCCACATCTGCTGTAGGATCTGCCTCCGCGTAGCCCTTCTGCTGTGCTTCCTTCAAAACAGTATCAAACTCGCATCCCTCTGTACTCATTTTATAAAGCATATAATTCGTAGTACCATTAAGGATACCTGTTACCTCATCGATCTCATCTCCGGTAAGAGAAGAATTGATCACACGGATAATCGGAATACCGCCGCCGCAGCTTGCCTCAAATAAGAAGTTAATGCTCTTCTCTCTGGCAATCTCCATCAACTCCCGTCCCTTGTCTGCAACCAGTGCCTTATTGGAGGTGCAGACATTTTTCCCTGCCAGAAGTGCTTTTTTGACAAAAGTATACGCAGGCTCCACGCCTCCCATTACTTCCACAACAATATCCACTTCCGGATCATTAACAATCTGTTCGTAATCGTGAACCAGGATTTTCTCCACCGGGTCTCCCGGAAAATCCCTCAGATCAAGAACATATTTAACATTGATTTCCTGTCCGGCACGTTTGTTAATACTCTCGTGGTTTGTATTGATAACCTCTACCACACCGCTACCTACTGTGCCGTATCCCAAAACTGCTACATTGATCATTTTTTTACTCCCTGCCTAATATTTTCAGATAGTGAATTCCCTCACTATGCTCAATGGTATCCACCATTCCCTCTGCATCTCCCTCGCCCGGAAGAATATCCACACTCAACGTAAGTGTTGCCACTCCATTAATGGGAATACTCTGATGAATGGTAAGGATATTTCCATGAAACCGGGCAATTGTCTGCAGGACAACGGACAAAAGTCCGGGCTCATCATCCATCTGGATGATAAATGTGATGGTTTTTCCCTTGGTTTCCTCATGGAAAGGGAATATATCATCCTTATATTTGTAAAAGGAGCTCCTGCTGATATCGGTCTGCTCTGCTGCGTCCTGAACTGTGCTGACTTTGCCGGAATCCAGAAGCTTTTTCGCCTCTACTACTTTCAGAAGGACTTCAGGCACTGCCCGCTCCCTCACTACATAATATTTCTTCTTTTCTGCTGGAGTTTTTGACATATCTCTCTCCTGTCTGTTTCTTAAAGACATTTGTTTTTATACACTGGATATGTTACCATACACAACTTAAATCTGCAATCATTTTATAAATAAAAGAAGCTGCCGCAACAGACACATTGACAGCAGCTTCAGACACTCAATCTCTAAATGCGCTTATTTTTTCAGTGCGATCCATTTCAGATATGCATTGATGAAAAGATCAATGCCTCCATCCAGCACTGCATCCACGTTTCCGGTTTCCTCGTTGGTACGATGATCCTTGACCATAGTATATGGCTGCATAACGTAAGAACGGATCTGGTTGCCCCAGCCGATATCTGTCACTTCTCCACGGATACCGGAAAGCTTTGCTTCCGCTTCCTGCTGTTTGAGAAGATACAGTTTGGCTTTCAGCATCTGCATGGCTTTGTCCTTATTCATATGCTGGGAACGTTCATTCTGACACTGTACCACAATTCCTGTAGGAAAATGTGTAATACGGATAGCAGAAGACGTTTTGTTGATATGCTGACCGCCGGCGCCACTGCTTCGGTAGGTATCAATACGGATATCCTCATCATTGATCTCCACATCCAGATCCTTCTCAATATCCGGCATAACATCACAGGATACAAAAGAAGTCTGACGCTTACCTGCAGCATTAAAAGGAGAAATACGTACCAGACGATGTACACCCTTCTCAGATTTCAGATATCCATAGGCATTGGTTCCGTTCACCTGGAAGGTTACTGACTTAATACCAGCCTCATCTCCGTCCAGATAATCCAGTACCTCCATAGAAAATCCCTTCTTATCTGCCCAACGGCAATACATACGGTAAAGCATACTACACCAGTCACAGGCCTCTGTACCACCTGCTCCGGCATTCAGCTTGATAATGGCATTCTCACTGTCATACTCTCCGGAAAGAAGCGTCTTGATCCGGATACTGTCAAAGTTCCTCTGGAATTCATCCAGCATTTCCTGGATCTCAGGAATCAATTCCGGATCGTTCTCCTCATAACCCATTTCAATCATGGTTTCCATATCCTCCATCTGCGTTACCAGACTCTGATAGGTCTCCATGTCATCCTTCATATCTTTTAATTCTTTCATCTTCTTCTGGGAAACTTCTGCATCATCCCAGAAATCCGGCGCTTCCATCTCACGCTCTAATTCTTCGACCTTCTGCTCTTTATTAGCCAGGTCAAAGTGAATCCCTCACTTCCACTAATGGTTCTGTGTATGTTGCAAGAATGCTCTTGAACTGATCTAATTCAACCACAGCTTCACCCACTTTCTTATTTTATTTCAATTTACTCACTCTCTGGTGGTAACTCTCCAAAGATAATAGCATACCATTGAAAAAAATACAAATGAAATCTGTATGGAAAATATCAATCCTTATGAGAAAAAGCTTTCTGCCACACTGACATCTGCAATGTACCCTACAGTTCCTGTCATATAGATGGTCTCATCCTCTGCAATGTCGATCTGTATCATACCGCCAGGCTGGTTTACATTAATCCTGGATTCTACCAGTCCCAGCTTATAGGCTGCCATTGCCGCCGCACAGCTTCCGGTACCGGATGCCTTGGTATATCCGGAGCCCCTCTCCCAGATCTCAATATCCAGATTTCCTTTATCAATCTGATGGCAGATCTGCAGATTCATTCTCTCCGGAAATTCATCTGCATTTTCTACATAAGGTCCCAGGTTCTTTACCTGATCTTTACTGACCTGATCTGTAAAAATAATACAGTGGGGATTTCCTACTGTCAGGCAGGTAGCCTTATATTCCTTCTTATTAAAAATAAAGGATTCATTAATCACTTCTCGCATTTCCCCTGTTACAGGAATTTCCCTGGAAACAAAGGAAGCCTTTCCCATATTTACCCTGAATTCCGTGGCACGGCCATTCAGACATTCAACATGAATGGTTCCTGACAGAGTTTCAATATCAAATTTTTTCTCTGTCACATATCCCTGATCCATCAGATATTTGGCAAAAATGCGGACTCCGTTGCCACTGATCGCAGATTCACTTCCATCTGCATTATAAATGCGGACACCCAGCTTTCCTTCCATCTCCACCGGTCCATACAACACACCATCTGCGCCAAGTCCGAAACCTCTCTGGCAGAGAAGTGCCACTTTTTTCCCCTGAAGCTCTACTTTATTTTTCTTTGGATCCAGGATCAGATAATCATTTCCAAGTCCTTGATATTTACTCATAATAATTGTATGATTCATAATTTTATTCCCCTTTGCCTTAACAATGAAAAAAAAGTCAAAAAATATTTTGCATCCAGTTTTATTTTCTATTATTATATATTTAATTTTTTACTATGTATATAGATTAAACTGCGCTTTATATTGCAAATAGTGCTGTAATAGCACAAAAAAAGACTGCCATACCAACTTCCTGATATCACAGTCTTTCCCATACGCATCACCTGCCTATTCAGTTTTCTATTTCTTTACCCATTCGAAATAGTTACAAAGCTTTTCTATTAACTTTGTGTTTTTATGATACTATTATCTTTATCTAATGTCAATATTTTTATAGCATATTTTTTCATCTTACTCTTGCAGTATTACAAGGGCAAATGATATGATATGGAAAGGAGGATTGATAAATGTTTTTCACAGATCAAAATGAACCATCCGAAAAAACAGGATATCTCAACGAAGCCTTCCGCCTTTTTCATCTCAGGGATCAGACCAGCCGAGAGTTTTCCTGGCATTATCATGATTTTCATAAAGTAGTGATCTTTCTCTCCGGCAAAGCCACCTACCATATTGAAGGCAGGTCTTACCCTCTGAAGCCCTGGGATATTCTTCTTGTAGACAGACATGCCATTCACAGACCGGAGATAGATTCTTCTGTTCCTTATGAACGCTTTATCCTCTGGATCCAGAATGATCTTCCCCATCAGGAACTACTCAGCTGCTTCCAGAAGGCCAGAGACCGCAGCTACAACCTTATCCGCCTGAGCTCCGATCTCCAGGAAAAATTAAAGGAAACTCTCTTCCAGCTTGAGGATTCTGCCAGAACCCAGGCCTTCGGACAGGAGATCCTGACCCAGGCGCTATTTCAGGAATTTATGGTATATCTCAACCGGATTTTTCTGGAAAAACAATATATTTATGACAAGAAGTCCTATTCCTACGACTCACAGATTGCCAGCATTCTTCAGTATATCAATCACAATCTGCAGGCAGACCTGTCTGTGGAAAAGCTTGCTGCCAGATATTATGTGAGTAAATATCATCTTATGCGCAAATTTAAAGAAGAAACCGGATATACCCTTCACAACTACATCGTAAACAAACGACTTCTCATGGCCAGGTCCCTTATTGACCAGGGAATGCCTGTGATCAAGGCTGCCCAGGAAAGCGGGTTTGCAGAATACAGTACTTTTTCCAGAGCCTATCGCAAACAATTTCAGCAGTCTCCCGGAGCATCTAAAAAGCAGCAGACTCTCTGAGTAATCCCAGAGTGATCTGCTGCTTTTTTCTTACACTTATTTATCTTATCTTTTCCTTTTACCTGTACCAAATGCACAGTAAAACACAAAACCAAGCAGTGCCAGTGCTACGATCATCCAGCCAGTCAGCACTCCTGTTCCCATACCTGCAAATTTATCATAATATCCCTTCAGATAAATGACGATTACAATAGCGGGAATGCCATAAGCTACATAACCTCTCAGGCTCTTGGGAAATTTCATTCCTTCACCTGCATTGACTTCTGCAATAAAATTATCCCATCCCCAGCCATTTTTTCTGGTACAGAACAAAAGATATCCCAGACTGCCCAGTGGCAGAAGGTTATTGGAGACAATAAAATCCTCCAGATCCATAATGGTGCTTCCCTCTCCCAAAGGCTGAATGCCAGACCATACATTGAATCCCAGCACACATGGAAGACTTAACAATATTACCAGAACCGCACACACCAATACACTTTTCTTACGATTCCATCCAAACAGCTCCATATTAAATGCGATCAGATTCTCAAATACAGCAATGATCGTTGAAATCGCTGCAAAACTGAGGAAAAGGAAAAACAGGCTTCCCCACAGCGCCCCTCCGCTCATTTTCGCAAAAATATTGGGCAAAGTGATAAAGATCAGGCTTGGGCCTGCATCCGGCTGGATTCCATAAGAAAAGCATGCCGGGATAATAATAAATCCTGCTGTCAGTGCCACAAAGGTATCCAGCACTGTAATGCTTACAGCCTCCCCTGTCAGACTTCTGGATTTATCCAGATAGCTTCCGAAGATCAGCATGGCACCGATGCCTATGGACAGAGTAAAGAACGACTGGCTCAATGCCGCAAAGATCACATTTCCCAATCCTGCATCTCTGATTTTCTGAAAATCAGGAATCAGGTAGAATTTAATTCCCTCACCGGCTCCGTCCATCATTACAGAATGAACTGCCAGAACCAGCATAATGATCAGCAGAGCGCTCATCATTACCTTGGTAATTTTCTCAATACCATTCTGCAATCCCATGAAGCAGACGATAAAGCCTATTACACAGACGATCACCATCCACAGAACCATGGTAGGTGCATCTCCCATCATATTGGAAAAAGCCCCTGTAACAGCCTCGGTATCCGCTCCCACAAAATCTCCCCGCAGGCTTTTAAAGCAGTAATACAACATCCATCCGCCTACAGTAGTGTAAAACATCATCAGCATATAGCAGCCGATAATGCCTATGTATTTCAGAGGTTTCCAGCAGGTTCCCTCCGGTGCCAGCCTGTCAAAACATTTTGCAACACTGACATGGCTTCCACGGCCTACAGCGAACTCTGACACCAACACCGGAATTCCCAGGATCACCAGAAAACACAAGTAGATCAGAATAAAGGCCGCTCCGCCATATGCTCCACATATATATGGAAACTTCCACACGTTTCCTATACCAATGGCACATCCTGCAGACACCAGGATAAAGCCAAGGCGGGAGCCAAAAGACTCTCTTTTCATAATAATTTCCCCCTGTTGATATGATTTAACACATCAGCATCAGGCTGGTTTCTTGCGTCCGCAGCACTGTTTATATTTCTTTCCGCTTCCACATGGACACGGATCATTTGGGTATACCTTGATTTCTTTTCTCTGAACCGGCTTCTTCACACCACTGTCATCCTTATTGGTTCCGGTAACCTTGGCAACCTGCTCTCTCTCTATCTTCTGCTCTACATGTACATGATACAGCATACGGAGAGTATCCTCCTGGATAGAATTGATCATTTCATTAAACATATCAAAGGCATTCATCTTGTACTCAACAACCGGATCTCTCTGTCCATAAGCTGCCAGTCCAATACCCTGACGAAGGATTTCCATATCATCAATATGATCCATCCATTTGCTGTCAATGCTCTTCAGCAGAACTACACGCTCCAGCTCACGAAGCTGCTCCGGTTCCGGGAACTCAGCTTCTTTTGCTTCATAAAGCTTCACAGCCTCTTCCTTCAGTTCATGCTTGATCTCATTTCTTCTCTTGCCTTTTACACTCTCCGGTGTCAGAGGTTTGAGAGGAATGATCGGGCTGATAGCTCCGTTGAATTCATTCAGATCCCACTCTTCAGAATCTACATCATCAGAGAAGCACATATCCACATAGCTGTCTACTGTATCCTGGATCATATTGTAAATAGCATCCCGCATGTTCTCACCATCCAGCACCTGACGACGCTCTTTGTAAATGATCTCACGCTGTTCATTATTAACCTGGTCATAATCCAGAAGATTTTTACGAATACCAAAGTTATTAAACTCAATCTTCTCCTGTGCTTTCTCAATAGCATTGGAAAGCATCTTATGCTCGATCTGCTCATTCTCGGCAACGCCCAGAGAAGTAAAGATCTTCATCAATCTCTCAGAACCAAACAGACGCATCAGGTCATCCTCCAGAGAGATATAGAAACGGGATTCACCCGGGTCTCCCTGTCGACCGGAACGTCCACGGAGCTGATTGTCAATACGTCTGGATTCATGACGCTCTGTACCGATGATCATCAGGCCACCGGCATTTCTTGCCACATCATCCAGCTTAATATCCGTACCACGACCAGCCATGTTAGTGGCGATGGTAACTGCCCCTGCCTGACCTGCCTGTGCTACGATCTCTGCCTCCAGTTCATGGAACTTGGCATTCAATACATTATGCTTGATTCCCTGTCTCTTCAGCATGCGGCTGAGTAATTCAGAAGTTTCGATTGTAATTGTACCAACCAGTACAGGCTGCTGTTTTGCATGAGCCTCCACTACAGCATTGACAACTGCATTGAATTTCTCTTTCTTTGTCATATAAACAGCATCTTCATGATCAACACGGATAACCGGTCTGTTAGTCGGGATCTCTACAACGTCCATTGCATAGATATCACGGAACTCTTTCTCCTCTGTGATAGCTGTACCTGTCATACCGCCCTTCTTGTCATATTTATTAAAGAAGTTCTGGAAGGTAATAGTTGCCAGAGTCTTACTCTCACGTTTAATCTTAACATGCTCTTTTGCTTCAATCGCCTGATGAAGTCCATCGGAATAACGACGGCCCGGCATGATACGTCCGGTAAATTCATCAACGATCAGGATCTCATCATCCTTTACAACATAATCCTGATCTTTGTGCATCAGGTTATGTGCACGAAGTGCAAGAGTGATATTGTGCTGGATCTCCAGATTTTCCGGATCAGCCAGGTTCTCAATATGGAAGAAATTCTCAACCTTATGAACACCCTGCTCTGTCAGATTGACGATCTTATCCTTCTCATTTACAACGAAGTCACCGGTCTCGATAACCTCCTCGCCCATAATAGCTGCCATCTTGGTCATCTCATGGCTGGCTTCACCACGCTCTAACTGCTGTGCAAGAATATCGCAAGCCTCGTATAACTTGGTTGACTTACCGCTCTGTCCGGAAATGATCAGCGGGGTACGTGCCTCGTCGATGAGAATAGAGTCCACCTCATCGATGATACAGTAGTGCAGATCTCTCTGAACCAGCTGTTCTTTATAGATAACCATGTTGTCACGCAGATAATCGAAACCAAGCTCATTATTGGTGACATAAGTAATATCACAGTTATATGCAGCACGACGCTCGTCCTGCTTCATATCATTCAGTACAACGCCTACTGTCAGTCCCAGGAATCTGTGGATCTGTCCCATCTCATCTGCATCACGCTTTGCCAGGTAATCATTGACAGTTACGACATGCACACCTTTGCCCTCCAGGGCATTCAGGTAAGAGGGAAGAGTAGCTACCAGAGTTTTACCTTCACCGGTTCTCATCTCTGCGATACGACCCTGGTGGAGAATAATACCACCGATAAGCTGTACACGGAAATGCTCCATGCCCAGAACACGCTTGCCGGCCTCACGGACAACTGCGAATGCCTCCGGAAGAAGATCATCCAATGTCTCTCCCTCTTCCAGACGTTTCTTAAACTCTCTGGTCTTTCCTTTCAGTTCCTCATCACTTAACTTCTGCATCTCCGGGCGCAGACTTTCAATCTTGTCCACCAGCGGCATAATACGCTTTACCTCTCGCTGGCTGCGGCTCCCGAATACTTTTGAAAACATATTCATAAATTTAACTCCTGTTTATCTTTTTTAGAGCATACACTATCTCATTTAATACACAACAATGACCATTTTAACACTTTCCATGGTGGAACACAATAAATATTTCATGAACAAACCAAGAACAAAACCACAAGCCAGGGACTTAACTTCTGCCTGTCTTTACAATCAGACGGCCATAAGAAGCCAGTTCCTTCTCTGCCTGTACAAAATCCGGCAGGTGCCATTCCCAGTTAGGGGAACCGATAGTTCCAGGTGTATTAATATGGCCCTCTTTTCCAAGTCCAAGAATATCCGCCAGCGGAATAATAGCATATTCTGCCTGATTACCCAGAGTATAAGCCAGCACTCTGTCCTTTACAGATCCCTGTTTTGCTCCGTTGCGCTTCAGGAATTTGCGGAATTTTCTCTTGGCTGCTGTGCTAAGTCTGCCATACCATTCCATCACTGTATCATTATCATGAGTTCCTGTATAGAAGATCATATTTTCCACATCATGGAAAATATCTCGGGCATATTTTCCACCTGTTTCAACAGAGAAAAGGAAGACCTTCATTCCCTTCAGATGGTAATGATCCTTCAGGGTAAGTACTTCCGGGCGAAGATCTCCCAGATCCTCAGCCACCAGGTTCAGTCCCGGAATCTTCTCCTGCAGAATATCAATAACCTCATAACCCGGTGCCTCGATCCACTCCCCTTCAATGGCAGTAGGGCAGGAAGCAGGAATCTTCCAGTATGTGTCAAATGCACGGAAATGGTCAATACGGATAATATCAAAAAGTTTATTACTATATCCGATCCTGTCTATCCAGAACTGATAGCCTTGCTCTTTCATATGCTCCCAATCATAGATTGGATTTCCCCATCTCTGTCCTACTGCGCTGAAATAATCCGGTGGTACCCCTGCAATAAAAATCGGACGTCCATCTGTGTCCAGAAGGAAATTATCCTTTCCGCCCCACACATCCACAGAGTCCTGTCCCACATAGAAAGGAACATCTCCCATAATCTGGATTCCTGCTTCATTGGCAGCTTTCTTTACTTTCATCCACTGGGTATAAAAAATATACTGAAGGAACATCTGGTATCTTGCTTCTGCTTCTGCCTCTGTACCCAGTACGTGTCTCTTCTCAGGCCAGGTACGGTCTTCCTCTGGCCATTCATTCCAGCAGGCTCCGTTGTTTGCTTCCTTTAATGCACGGAAGACACCATATTCATAGACCCAGGATTGAGCAGCAAACTCTTTATACTCTGGTTTCTCATAGCCCTTTTGCTCCACAAAAGCCATAAATGCCGCTCTCAGATAGGGCTCTCTGTACTGACGTACTCTTTCATAATCCACTTTTTTACACTTTTCCAAAAAAGGCATTGGTGATTTTTTGAGCAACCCCTCCTCTGCCAGAGTATCCAGACTGATATAAATATCATCTCCTGCGCAGGAAGAATATGGCTGATAGGGAGAATTTCCATACCCTACAGGGTTCAAGGGAAGAATCTGCCAGATCCTGACATGATTTCTCTTTAACAATTCTATAAAATGAAATGCTGCTTCGCCAAGCTCTCCTGCACCTACACGGGATGGGAGTGCGGAAACTGGCATTAATACTCCGGCTTCTCTCATAATGTTATGTTCCTCTTTTCTTTTCAGGATTTTTGCAGCTACCCATTTTCACAGCTGCAATTTCCTTACATTTTATCATATTTTCCATACTACGTCAAAACTCACAGATAAATAAAAACAGCCAGGCCGGAACCTGGGAAATTTCCCTTTCCAAACCTGGCTGAATTTTTATAATCTTGTAAAATTTCTAGAATTCCGGCTCGATCAATCCGTAAGTATTACCTTTACGTTTGTACACTACATTTACCTGATCTGTCTCTGCATTATAGAATACAAAGAAATTATGTCCCAGAAGCTCCATCTGTACACATGCATCCTCCGGATACATTGGCTTGATGCCGAATTTCTTGGTACGGATGATCTTAACTTCTTCGTCTTCCTCGTAATCCTTGTCCAGATATGCTTTCTGGAAATTGGCTGCTGCCTGCTGTTTGTCTACCAGTTTATTTTTGTATTTGCGAAGCTGACGTTCAATGACCTCTTCCACAAGATCAATAGATACATACATATCATTGCTGATCTGCTCAGAACGGATGATGTTGCCTTTTACAGGAATTGTCACTTCAATTTTCTGTCTTTCTTTTTCAACACTTAAAGTTACTACAACCTCGGTGTCAGGAGTGAAATACCTTTCCAGTTTGCCGAGCTTATCCTCTACCGCCGTTCTCAGTCCCTCGGTAACTGCTATATTTTTTCCGCTGATGATAAATTTCATGCTTCCATCCCCTTTGCTGTTTGATGAACCTATTATAACACACCTTTCCGAATTTTAACATCATTTTATAAAAATTTCACATTTTTTCTGTTATTTTCCTATGTATTCTCTAATTCCTGCCGCAATTATAAAGGTCATGCAGATTCAGTATACCTTTTAGCGCAGTTCTGCAAGCTCTCTGAACGGGATTTTCCCTCCAAAAAGATCCAGTGCACTACCTACCGTAACATCCAGATTATTTTTCCCATATTTTCTCAGCAGTTCAATATCAGCCATAGAACCAACACCTCCGGCATAGGTAACCGGCCGCTTTGTATATCCGCTGAGGAGCTCCGCCAGCTCCGTCTCTACTCCATGGGCTTTTCCTTCTACATCCACTGCATGTACCAGGAACTCATCACAGTGTTCACCCAGCTCTTCCATAGTCTCCAGAGTTACCGGTACATCTGTGAATTTCTGCCAGCGGTCTGTAACTATATAATAGCTGTTTTCCTTTTTTCTGCAGCTTAGATCCAGGACAAGATGTTCCCGTCCTGCAGCCTGCTCCATTTCCTCCAGTTTTTCCCAGGAAATCCTGCCATCCCTGAATACATAAGAGGTAACGATCACATGGCTGGCTCCTGCATCCAGATAAACACCTGCATTTTGAGGATTCACCCCACCTCCAAGCTGCAGACCTCCGGGATAAGCCTTCAGCGCCAGAAATGCCTGTGCCCTGGTTGCCTCATAATATGGGGAATCCTGGCTGTTAAGAAGGATCACATGCCCACCGCTTAAGCCGGCTTCCCTGTATAACCTGGAATAAAATGCCCCATCTTGCTCTGACACAAAATTCTCCTCTGCCTGGTCCTGCACATCTGTCAGGCTTCCTCCTACTATTTGCTTTACTTTTCCATTATGTATATCAATACATGGGCGAAATCTCATATTCTTTTCTACCTCCGTATATTTTTATCTGCAGTGGCTGCCGCCTTACACTTTATCATGATAATACCATAAATTATCTCAATACCGCAACCCGGGACTTACAGTGCGGATTTATTGTGTTACTGTTCACTTCGTTCCCAGCAACGATCCCATCCCATAAATCCGCACTACCGTTCCAAAAAGCTTAGGGCTTACCTTCCTTCCGTGGCATTTCCCACTGCATCTCCCACATCCTCAACAGCATTTCCCACGCCTTCGCCCAGATCCTTTACACTGTTTCCAAGCTCACCGGATACGGTGCCATCATTGTTGCTGTCTTCTTTCTTTTGTTCTTCCCCATTCTCACCTGTTTCCCTGTCATCTGAAGGCTTCTCATCTGTACCCTTCTCATCTTTTTCACTGCTGTCTGTATCCTTCTTATCTACACTCTCATTTTCTGCCATATTTTCCTCTGTTGTCTTGTTATTCTCTTTTTCCACCTCGTCCGCATTATTATTACTGCTCCCACAGGCTGTAAAAATGGCCAGAGTCAGAATCAGCACAGCGCCCACTAAAATTTTTTTTGCATTTTTTCTCATATTTTTCTCCCTTTCTCCGGGTCTTCCACCCTGACAGGACAGATTCTTCCGGAATTAATATTGTACGTTACCGATCACAGAGTGAACAGTAACCTTTGTATGTTTAATATGTGCAAAAAAATTTGTACTATACTGGAAAAACTTACTTTTTCGTGCTCTTGCCAAAAATAAAAATTAATAAAAAAAGAGGAAATACATTTACAGATAACATAAATGTATTTCCTCTTTTGTATTATTTAGCGCTGATCACATCGCTCATTTCATAACGTCCTGCCGGTTTACCTGCCAGGAACTTGGCTGCTTCAACTGCTCCCTTGCCAAATACGGCCTTGGAATATGCAGTATGCTTAAACTCGATCACTTCATCGGGACCTGCAAAGATCACTTCATGCTCTCCCACGATCGTACCGCCTCGTACAGCAGAAATACCGATTTCTTTATCATCACGCATCTGACGTCTCTGGCTGCGGTCATAAGTATAATGATACTGGTTATCCATAGCCTCATTCAGGCTGTCTGCCAGAGCCAGTGCTGTTCCGCTGGGTGCATCCAGTTTCAGACGATGATGTTTCTCCACGATCTCCATATCGAAACCTGCTGTAGCCAGAACTTTTGCCGCATCCTGGAGCAGTTTCATTAATGTATTAATACCCAGAGACATATTGGCAGATTTCAGAACAGCTACTTTCTTCGCTGTCTCTTCCACCTTCGCAAGCTGCTCCTCGCTTAATCCCGTAGTACATAAAACTACCGGAAGCTTACGTTCTGCACAATAATCCAAAAGTGCATCTGTCGCTTTGGCAGAAGAAAAATCGATCAGAGCATCTGCTTCTACCTGACATTCTTTCATATTTGTGTAAACAGGATAGCTGTTCTTACCCTGGTCTGCTACATCAATACCAGCTACGATCTCCGCATCCGGATCCTGTGCTACAAGTCCGGAAATCACCTGCCCCATGTGGCCGTTGCAGCCATGCATAATAATCTTTACCATTTGTAATTTCCTTTCAAATTCCGTTGTCCTGTTCCTTATGCCAGTTTGATACCGAAGTCCTTCATAGCCTGTGCCAGAACTGCTTTATTTGCATCATCCATTTCTGTCAGCGGCATACGAAGCGGGCCTGCTTCCTTACCCATCAGGTTCAGGGCTGCTTTTACAGGAATAGGATTTACTTCGCTGAATAATGCATGGATCAGTGGGATTGCCTTTAACTGGATCTCAGCCGCACCCTTGATATCTCCTTCCAGGAATTTCATGACCATATCATGAGTTTCCTTTGGAGCCACGTTAGAAAGTACGGAAATCACTCCAAGTCCGCCAAGGGAAAGGATCGGCAGTACCTGGTCATCATTTCCGGAATACAGTTCAATGCATCCGTCAGCCATGGACATCATCGTTGCGATCTGTGACAGATCTCCGCTTGCAGCCTTGATACCAACGATGTTCTTTACGTTCTTTGCAAGAGCTACTGCTGTTGCAGGCTGAATGTTACATCCGGTACGGCTTGGTACATTATACATAATGATCGGAGTTTCCGGTACAGCCTCAGCGATAGCTGTATAATGGGCGATCAGGCCCTTCTGTGTTGCCTTATTATAATAAGGAGTTACCACCAGCAGTGCATCTGCACCATAGGAAGCAGCCTCTTTTGACATCATGATCGCAGTTTCTGTACAGTTGGAACCTGTACCTGCAATAACAGGCACTCTTTTATTTACTTTGTCAATTGCAAATTTGATTGTTTTAAGATGTTCTCCATGAGTCATAGTAGATGATTCACCTGTAGTTCCACAGATGATAATGGCATCTGTACTGTTGGCGATCTGGAACTCCAGAAGCTCCTCCAGCTTATCATAATTAACCTTACCATCCTCATACATAGGGGTTACAATCGCAACGCCCGCACCTTTAAAAATTGCCATTTGCTTTCCTCCTTGTTCTTCTGTATCTATTATTTTTATTATCGACTTTCTGTCTCAATAGCCTTTTTACGTTACTGTTCACTCCGTTCCCAGCACCCCGCTTCGCAATGCAGAAGTTCTGTAGTCAGCGTGGTTACACTGTCTGCATATTTACGCAGTCCCTCCGGTAAAACTCTTCCTGTAAGAATAATATGCATACTGTCATCCTTCAGCTTCAGGATCTCCTCCAGTGCCTCCTCTGTGGCAATTCCATAATCCAGCAGTCCGAGAATCTCATCCAGCAGCAGAAAATCACACTCCTGAGTAGCGATTACCTTTCTCGCAAAATTCAATGCATTCAGGATATTATTATTTTCTTCCTCTTTTTCCTGGTCATTAAGCTGCTCATAGCATTTCTCCATCTTTTCAAACCGGAAAATCTTGATATCCTGATTCTCCAGCTCCTCCAGAAAATCCAGTTCTCGCCGCTCCTTACCTTTCAGAAACTGAATAATGATCACACTCTTACCGTTGGCAGAAGCTCTCAGGCACTGGCCAACTGCCAGAGTAGTCTTGCCTTTCCCACTTCCACAGTAAACTTCTGTAAATTCCTTTTCCATGACAGACAATTCCTCTTAATCTAATAAAATAAGGTCAGAGTCAAAAGGTATCTGCCTCTGACCTGAATTGTTTTTGAATACGCTTATATTACCTCAGTTTCTGAATAATTGCAAGTAAATGTTATTTCCCGGCGCTGTTCACAAAACCTCTTTTTTATTCTATATATTCCAATTTGCTCACAGATACCTCATAAGCCACTCTTTTCTCTGTCTCATTTTCTCCTGTCCGTTTCATATATTCCCTGCTCTGGATTCTGCCCCAGATCAGTACATGGCCGCCCACCTCAAAGGCAGAAGCATATCGGGCATTTCTGCCCCAGCAGATGCAAGGTATGTAATCAGATTTTCCATAAGGTCTGTTCACAGCCAGAAGCAGATCCGCAATCTCCCGTCCCAGAGGAGTTTTCCGATATACCGGAGGTTTACAGATATAGCCATCCAGAAAAATCTGGTTTACCGGAACTGTATCATCTTCTTCCTCTACAAATTTCAGTTCTCTGGTAAACACAGAAAGCACCAGACGGTTATGTTTCTCCTCATGCCTGTTATAGGAACGAAACTGTCCGTGAATCTCTACATACTCTCCAATATAATCCTGTGTCACATCGATCAGCCGTTCCGAAACCATTACCGGAATCCTGTCCTCTGAATCACTGAGCCTTTTTACCATAAGCTCTGTCATATAAAAGCCTTCACCAAACACCTGATGACTGAAGGTGAATCCTGCTGCAATCTTGCCCATCATTGATACCTGATTGTTTTCAATAATTTTATCTGCCATAATTTGTTCTCCTTCCTCTCAGGACAGACTGCAGTTTCAGTTCTCCTGCCCTGGCGTACCTTATATTGTTCTTTATAAGGTTATGTACAGGCTTTCTTGTTTAGAACCAGAATCGGTAAAAATAAAAAAAATTATTTTAACACCTTGTAATCTGTGGAAAATGTGGTAAACTGGAAAATCGGGTAACTTATTGAAGAAAAAAACACATATAATAGGAATAAATACATTACCAATCATTCAGATTTAAAGAGGAAAGGAAATCATTTTATGAGAACAAAACGTGAAGACGTCCGTAACGTAGCCATTATCGCACACGTTGACCACGGTAAAACAACTCTGGTTGACCAGCTTCTGAAGCAGAGCGGTGTATTCCGTGAGAACCAGGAAGTTCAGGAACGTGTCATGGACTCCAATGACATCGAACGTGAACGTGGCATCACTATTTTATCCAAGAATACAGCTATTCATTACAAAGATACAAAGATCAACATTATCGACACACCAGGACATGCTGATTTCGGTGGCGAGGTAGAACGTGTACTTAAGATGGTAGACGGTGTTATTCTTCTCGTTGATGCTTTCGAAGGTGCTATGCCTCAGACTAAATTCGTTCTTAAGAAAGCCCTTGAACTTGATCTCCATGTAATCGTTTGTATCAACAAGATCGATCGTCCGGAGGCTCGTCCTGACGAGGTTGTAGATGAAGTTCTGGAACTTCTTATGGATCTTGGTGCTTCTGATGAGCAGCTTGACTGTCCGTTCCTGTATGCTTCTGCAAAAGCAGGTCATGCTGTGATCGACTTAAATGATACTCCTAAGGATATGGCTCCGCTGTTTGACGCTATCCTGAAATATATCCCGGCTCCGGAGGGAGATCCTGATGCAGATACTCAGGTTCTGATCAGTACCATTGACTACAACGAATATGTTGGACGTATCGGTGTAGGTAAAGTTGAGAATGGTACAATTGCAGTAAATCAGGAGCTGACTCTGTTAAACCATCATGATCTGGACAAACGTAAGAAAGTTAAGATCAGCAAGCTTTATGAGTTTGACGGTCTGAACAAGGTTGAAGTAAAGGAAGCTACGATTGGTTCCATCGTTGCTATTTCCGGTATCGCAGATATCCACATCGGTGATACTCTCTGCGGTGGAGAGAACCCTGAAGCAATTCCTTTCCAGAAGATTTCCGAGCCTACCATTGCCATGAACTTCATCGTAAATGATAGTCCTCTGGCAGGCCAGGAAGGTAAATACATCACATCCCGTCATCTCCGTGACCGTCTCTACCGCGAGCTGAACACTGATGTCAGCCTGAGAGTAGAAGATACTGAGACAACAGAAGCATTCAAGGTTTCCGGACGTGGTGAACTTCATCTGTCTGTCCTGATCGAGAACATGAGACGTGAAGGTTATGAATTCGCAGTAAGTAAACCGGAGGTTCTGTACAAAACAGACGAGCGTGGCAAAAAGCTTGAGCCAATGGAAATTGCTTATGTAGATGTTCCGGAAGAATTTTCCGGTACTGTAATCCAGAAGCTCAGCGAACGTAAGGGTGAACTGCAGGGTATGAGTACCGCCAGTGATGGTACTGTCCGTCTGGAATTCCACATCCCTTCACGTGGACTGATCGGATTCCGCGGTGAATTCCTTACTTCCACCAAGGGTACCGGTATTATCAATACTATGTTTGACGGATATGCTCCTTATAAGGGAGATTTCCAGTACAGAAAACAGGGATCTCTGATCGCATTCGAGGCTGGCGAAGCTGTTACTTATGGTCTGTTCGCAGCTCAGGAGCGTGGTACTTTATTCATAGGACCTGGAGCAAAGGTTTACAGTGGTATGGTTATCGGACAGAATGGCAAAGCTGAAGATATTGAGTTGAACGTATGTAAAACAAAGCATCTGACCAACACACGTTCTTCTTCCGCTGATGATGCGCTGAAATTAACCCCGCCTAGAGTTCTCAGCCTGGAGCAGGCTATCGACTTCATCGACCAGGATGAACTTCTGGAGGTTACACCGGAGTCTCTCCGTATCCGTAAGAGACTGCTGGATTCCAGAGAACGTAAGAGAGCAGCTTTCAGAAAAGCCTGAAAATAATTTAAAAGGGAGTGTGAAAAAATTTTCACACTCCCTTATTATATCATTTCTTACTGCGGTATGCTTCTGCTTCCCAATGTGTGATAAAGTATGTAATATCATCTGTCATGTGAAGCGGTCCGCCAAAGCTTTCTGCATATACTGCAAGCTTGATCGCATCTTTTACAAGAAGCTGTGCTTTTGCAGCTTTTCCCTTATCATCTTCCATAATAAAGGCGCCAACTCCCTGTACCAGGATCAGTCTTGGCTCTTTGTCATTCTCTTTCATAAATGTGTCCAGCGCATCTTTTGCCTGATCAATATTTTCTACAAATAACGGATATGGTCCACAGTATACAATGTGATCCGGTGTAAATGGTTTCAGAAGGGGTGCAGCCGCTGCTTTATCTTTTACAAAATGATCAGCTTCTGCTACAGGTACCACTTCTACTGCATGTCCCAGTAACTGGGAAAGCTTCTCTGCTGCCTGCTCTTTTTCAGGTGTAACAGCATCACTGACATCAGCAGTTCTCTTCACCTGTTTCTCCAACTTGCCAATTACATCGTCAAATAAAACTCCAATTTCCTCTACAGTATTTGCTGCAACGAAAATTCCGTGATTCTGAAGCAGAAGAACCTGAACATCTTTTCCGAATTCTTCTTTATAAGCATTCATTTTCTCATAACAGATACGCGCAAGTGTATAACCTGGTTTGCAGATATCGATCCAGAGTACATCTTTTCCAAGGAGCTGTTCGCTGAGTTCCTTTGCGCCTTTTCCGCAGGTCAGTCCGTTGACAAGTGTAGGATGAACATGCAGTACATAAGTATAAGCAAATAAGTTGTGAAGCAGTGCTTCCACACTTGGACGTTTTGTTTTGTCAGCATCTGTTACTGCAGCCATAACATCTGCAAGATACAGTGATTCACGTTTGACATCATCTTCAGGATAATCTGTCTTCATGATCTCATTCAAACGTGCTCTGCTCATTTCCACAAATTCCTCTGCCTTGATTGTGGCAAGCTGTGTACCAGAGCCTTTTACATACAGTGTGGTGTCGTCTTTTACTGAAGTATTACCACCGCCTGCAAGAACATAAGCAGGGTTGCTTCCATAAGTATTTGACATTTTTACTAAGGTTGAAAGATCCATAGTTAAAATTCCTCCCATATTTTAATAGTTTTGCTATTACTCATTCCATTGTACACGATATTCTGCTTTTTTCCAAGTGTTATAATGTTACTGTGAACGGAGTAAGCAGTAACGTTATAACAATCCCGCAAATAATCTCATAAACAGCTGTCCCAGGCGCAGATACGCGCTACGTCCGGTACTGTACTGTTCTGTCACTTCACGGCATTCATCCATGGTTGCTGCAAGATCATTTCGGATATCCAGAACTGCCTGACAGTCTGCCATAAAGCAGCCGTTTTCAAAATGATGATACAGACTTCGGTAATCCAGATTTATGGTTCCGCAGGTTGCCATACAATCATCTGCCACACTCATCTTTGCGTGACAGAAACCAGGTGTCCATTCGTAAATACGCACTCCATGCTTTACCAGTCCATGGTAAAAGGATCGTGTGATATTGTAGATCATCTTTTTATCCGGAATACCAGGTGTAACGATCCTTACATCTACCCCTCGCTTGGCTGCCAGACACAGAGCATGGGTCATTTCATCTGTGATGATCAGGTACGGAGTCATAAACCAGCAATATTTTTCCGCTTTATTCACCATACTGATATACACTTCTTCACCTACCTGTTCATGATCCATAGGACTGTCCGCATAGGGTTGGATAAATCCTGTCTGCTTTGCCTGATAATCTGTCTGAACCAGAAATTCGGTAAAATCACTGTCATTTTTATCCTTATCACTGACAGCATTCCACATCTCCAGGAATGTTACTGTCAGAGAACGGACAGCCTCCCCCTCCAGACGGATACCTGTGTCCTTCCACTGTCCATAAGGATGTGTGAAATTAAAATATTCATTAGCAAGGTTATAACCGCCGGTAAATCCTACTTTTCCATCGATTACTGTGATCTTGCGGTGATCCCGGTTATTCAGAAACACATTCAGACCCGGAGTAAAAGGATTGAACACTCTGCAGTGGATTCCCACATTTTCCATTTTCTTAATAAAGTCTGTATTGATAAATCCAATGGAACCCATGTCGTCATAAAACACTCTGACTTCCACTCCCGCCTTTACGCGGTCTTCCAGAACCCTCTGGATTTTATGCCAAGCCTGTGCATCCTCAATGGCATGATATTCTATAAAAATAAATTTCTCTGCCTTTGCCAAGTCTGCAAGCTGAGCCTCCAGCCCTTTAACTGCCTCATCATAATAAATAACATCTGTATTCTGATAGACCGGATAGAAGGCATTTCTCTGTATGTAATCAGCGATATTGCCTGCCTTTGGAATCTTCCTGCCAAGCGTTTCTCTGCACTCACTGTCATCAGGAAGCAGCGGCAGAAGTTCCCTGTCAATCTGGTCATAGCGCTCCCGCATTTTATGAGTGCCGCCGTTGAGACCGATCAGTAAGTACAATCCTACTCCCATAATGGGGAATACAAGGATCAAAATAACCCAGGGCATTTTCATAGATGAGGTCTGGTCTGATGCATACAGCTTAAGAACCAGCACACCTGCCAGAAGTCTTGTCATCAGATTGACAATCTCCGCATATTGATTCAGCTTTGTAAGCATAGCAATGATAAAAGCTGCTTCCAATAAAATACATACTACAGAAAAGCATAATCGTTTTACACCATTTTTCGTTTTCGCCCTGCCTTCCAGGGTATTCTGTTTCATGTTCTTTCTCCTCCCTCTGCTAATTATATATTAATGTTCCCTTTATCCCTGGAGACTTTCTGTGCATCTGTTTGCACCTATGTATTCTGCTACTTTATCTGTCACTTTATTGCAGATCACCGTATAGGCTGCTCCCAGAACATTGGCACCTATACGAAGTGCTACTGCTGCCGGCATTCCGAAGATTCCTGCTGCAATAGACAACGCTCCAAATGTATTAAATGCAGTCTGCCACGGATATCCTGCTGAATATCCAACTCCGATTCCTCCGATCATTCCAATGTACGGATACATGGATTCCGGAAGTACCAGATACAGCACAATAAACAGCAGACAGCCCACAACATTAAACATTCCTCTGCTCACAGACCTTGGGATACAGTCCTCTGTAAAAGGCAGACATACGGACATACAGGCGATTCCTGCCCACATTGCTCTGGGAAGTCCCAGAAGATTCATAAACAGCATTGCGCTGGATACGATCAGTGTCAGTTTCACATACCATCTGCTTCTTGCTGACTTAAGATCAAATTCCCGGAACAGATCCAGGAAGGTTCTTCGATAAGCTCTGTTTCTCTGATTCTTATAGAATACGATCATACAGATCACCATTCCCACCAGCAGCCCGATCACACGGAAGGTGTATTCCCTTCCTGTCACATCATAGCCCAGAAGCAGCAGATATCCCAGCACAAAGGTGGAATGATTGTACATAATCACATTGTGACAGCCCAGTATCATCAGCAATAAAATACACACAACATTCACTGCAAACGCAGCTAACGGAGGCACCATATTTGCCAGACGGGGGCCTGCCATAAGTATACCGAAGATCCCTGCAATGGAAAGCAGTCCATGTGTCGTCCTGATCCCGAAATCTGCCTGTCGCAGCACAAGCACTGCCAGTAGAACAGTAACACCAACTACACTGTTGCTGCTTCCTGTAAGCTTGCTGTACATGCTCACCACTGCTACGCAAAAAGCCATGACCAGATACACTTTAAAATTATAGATTAAAATGTGTCGTCTTTTCTCTTTTGGGTCTGTGGTGCTTCTGATCAGCTGTTTGGAGCCGGTCGAACTCAATTGTAATTCCTGATAAAATGTCATATCTCGTTACCTCTCTTTCGCGAAAATCTATAAAAATTTATGAATTACCTTTTTTAGTAACGAGCACTATACCGCAGTTCCCTCTGTTAGTCAAGACTTAATTATTTTTTCAGGTCTCTTCTGATTATTTCTTCCAGTCTGTCCAGATCCTCATTGTCAGGGTGAGACAACGCCCTGTCAAAATTCTGGATCAGTTCATCCAGGTTCGGCGCATGATTCGGCTTCTCCTTCATCATTACGTATCTGTCCCTGACTGACTGGGGCATTTTCCCCTGACACATAAATTCTCCCATCACTGTATTACTCTCATCCACAGATTCTTTAACTTTCCCGAGAACCTGCTGGAAATAGGCTTCACTGCCTCCGAAACCTGCTGTTCCAAACAGAAAGATCTTCTTGTTTTTCAGACTCTTTAACAGTTCAAGTGTTGCAGGATCTGCATTCCCTATATCTGTCCAGAATCCAATGTATAATATGTCGGAAGAGAGAGCCTTTGCTCCTTCTGTTCCAAAATAGTCACAGTTTTCCTCAGGCAGTACCTCCCTGATCTTCTCCGCAAGCTTCTTTGTGTTCCCTGTTTTACTGCTGTACAAAATTGAATATCTTTGTGTTTCCATGCTGTCTTGCTCCTTTTCGTTTATGCACTCTCGGAGTCTTCCTTGTATTTGCTTTTGTAAAAAGATTCCGAGAGTACATTTTTATCTGCATTATTTATATCAGTTATAAATCTTCACCAGACACTCCATCCCGTAACCTTTTCAGCAGCTCCTCCATACTTTCTCTCAGCTTTTCATTCTTATTATACTGGACCAGCACCACCGTAACAATGGCAGACAGAATTATGCATCTGCGGATCAGTTTTCGAATACGGATACATCTCTTTACATCTTTTCTTCCCTTTTCATAGAGCTTCTCTGCCATCCTGTCAGCTCTGGCATCTTTGCAGGCAATATAATCATCAATCACCTGCTTATCCTCCTCACAGATATCCAGATTCTCATACTGACTCCTCAGCTCCTCAAGTTCTGCATTATTCTGTCTGATCATTGTATCTTTGCGGTTAATTCTCTCAGCTGCACTCCGGCTCATTCTCTCTGTTCGTTTATTCATGATAAAAACTCCTTTCGTTTATTTTTTATTATTTCCTATTTTAAACTTTTCTCAGGCTTTTCTCAATAAAATATTGAAAACAAAAAGCACCTGCTTTGATCTGCCCCTTGTCAAGTAGACAAGCAAAATATTCAAAATGAATTTCTAAATGTATCCGCCATGTCTGATTTGATGTGGCGGGTATTTATGTTTATGAAACATTTATTCCACGGCCA
>NZ_JACOQG010000025.1:0-53860 GCF_014297245.1 Blautia difficilis
ATTGCCCCGTTCAAGAATATCCTGAACGAGATGTACAGCAAGGATATTTCCAAGAAAGTCCATTCCTCTTATCTTCTGAAAGCGCAGAAAGGACAGTTTACCGGGTGTCTTGCCCCGTTTGGGTATCGGAAAGACCCGGAGGACAAAAACCATCTGCTCATTGACGAGGAAACCGCCCCGATTGTGCGGCTGATTTTCGGATATGCCCTGAACGGTCATGGTCCGAACTATATCCGCAGACGGCTGGAGAAAGAAAAAATCCCCTGCCCTACATGGTGGAACCGGGAACGGGGGCTTCGCAATACCCGCACCAAATGGGAAAAGAAAGACCCAGAAAACGGGCGGTATATGTGGGACTTCTCCGTTATCAAAGACCTTTTGATGAATCCCGTCTACACCGGGGCGATTGCTTCCCAGAAAAAGGACTACCGCTTCAAAATCGGCACGATTGGGGAAAAGAAGCCGGAGGACTGGATTGTGGTGGAGGGACAGCATGAACCGCTGATTGACAGCATGAGCTTTGACATTGTGCAGAACAAGCTGAAATCCCGCCAGCGTCCGGGGCAGACCAATGAAATCAGCCTGTTTGCCGGACTGTTAAAATGCGGCGAGTGTGGGAAGTCGCTGACGGTACGCTACACAAACGCTAAACATCCCCAGCGGATTTACTCCTGCAAGACCTACAATGCCTTTGGAAAGAACCACTGCACCCAGCACCGGATTGATTATGACACCCTTTACAGCCATGTGCTGCGGAAAATCCGGGAATGTGCCAGAGCTGCCCTGATGGACGGGGAAGCGGTTGCCGACCGCCTGACCAATACCTGTGAAGCCGAGCAGCGGGAACAGCGGGAAGCAATGGAACGCTCCCTTACAAGGGACGAGGAACGGATTGAGGTTCTGGACAAAATGGTCATGCGGCTTTATGAGGATATGATTGCAGGGCGTATCAGTGAGCAGAATTTCAACACCATGCTGGAAAAGACACAGACCGAGCAGACGGAGCTTAAAACAAAAGTGTCCGAGGGCAGAAAGCGGCTGTCCGATGAAGTCCAGCTTGCCAATGATGCAAAACAATGGGTGGAAGCCATTCAGGAATACGCCAACATCACAGAGCTGGACGCAGCCACCCTCAACCGCTTAATCAAAGAAATCGTTGTGCATGAGCGCATTGACGAAGATAAAACAAGACACATTTCTATCGAAATTCATTTTAATCTCAAACCCATCCCGGAGGTGGAACAGGTCACTGCCTGACCTGTCCCGCCGGGACGGTTCTCTTAACAACACCATATAGATTTTTTGTACGCCGCCGCCCGCCATCGAGCAGAGTTTTTACACCTAATTGGGGATGAAACAGCTCATGGCGGGCGGCGGCGTTGCCCTTATCGGCACTATCCTTGTACCTCTGCTTTCCGGCTTGTTCGGTTAAGCGCGGGTAGCTGCCTATGCAGAGCATACTTGACGCGATTAACGAATGGATAAAGGAAATCCTTATCGGAGCGATAAACGGTAATCTGTCAACTATGTTCGGGGACGTAAACGAAAAAGTCGGGACTATCGCAAACGAGGTAGGACAGACCCCGCAGGGTTGGAACGCAAACATTTTCAGTATGATACAGACCCTTTCTGAAAATGTAATCGTCCCGATTGCGGGGCTTGTCATTACCTATGTCCTATGCTACGAGCTTATCAGCATGGTAACGGAAAAGAACAATATGCACGACATAGAAACATTCATGTTCTTTAAGTGGATATTCAAAGCCTTTGTTGCGGTGTTTATCGTAACCAACACGTTCAACATCACAATGGCGGTCTTTGATATGGCGCAGCATATCGTTTCCGGCGCAGCGGGGGTTATCGGCGGCGATACGAATATCGACGTTGCCGAAGCCCTTGCCGCCATGCAGGAGGGGCTTGAAGATATGGAAATCCCCGAACTGCTCTTACTTGTGCTTGAAACAAGCCTTGTGAGCCTTTGCATGAAAATCATGTCCGTACTGATAACCGTTATCCTCTACGGCAGAATGATAGAGATTTACCTTTACTGTTCGGTATCGCCTATTCCATTTGCAACCATGACCAACAGAGAATGGGGACAGATTGGAAACAACTACCTAAAAGGGCTGTTCGCTCTTGGTTTTCAAGGCTTCCTCATTATGATATGTGTCGGTATTTACGCCGTACTGGTAAACGACATGATAATTGCAGACAATCTGCACAGCGCGGTATTTTCCCTTGCCGCCTATACGGTTATCCTCTGTTTTTCCCTGTTCAAATCCGGCACACTGGCAAAATCCATATTCAACGCCCACTAAGGGCAGAAAGGAGGTTTTTTCTTGGCGTATGTACCTGTACCCAAAGACCTTTCCAAAGTCAAAACAAAAGTCGCTTTCAATCTGACAAAGCGGCAAATCGTTTGTTTTGCGGCGGCTCTCTTAATCGGACTGCCGCTGTTTTTTTTACTCAAAGGCAGCACAGGGACGAACCTTGCGGCTATGGCGATGATTGTCGTCATGCTCCCCTGCTTCCTGCTTGCCATGTATGAAAAGCATGGACAGCCCCTTGAAGTGGTGGTAAGAAACGTCATTCAGACAAAGTTTACCCGCCCAAAGGAGCGACCTTACAGAACCGAAAACCTATACGCTGTCTTGGAAAAGCAACGAAACTTAGAAAAGGAGGTATCAGCGATTGTCAAAAGGACAAACAAAAAAGACGCGGGAAGCCGCAGGAAACAGGCGTAAGCTGACCCGCGCCGAAAAGAAACAGATTGCCGAAGCTATCCGAAAGGCTAAAGGCGACGGCAAAGCCCGCACCGCACAGCAGACCATTCCCTACCTTGCCATGTACCCGGACGGTATCTGCAAGGTTACGGAAAAGAGATATTCAAAGTGCGTCATGTTCGAGGACATCAATTATCAGCTTGCACAGGCTGACGATAAGACCGCCATTTTTGAAAACTGGTGCGATTTCCTCAATTACTTTGACGCGAGCGTGAGCGTGCAGCTTTCTTTCATCAATCAAGGGACACAGCGGGAACAGGCAGAAAAAGCAATCTCTATCCCCGCACAGGAGGACGCTTTTAACTCTATCCGCACCGAGTATTCGGATATGCTGAAAAATCAGCTTAGTAAAGGCAACAACGGGCTTGTGAAGCACAAATACATTACCTTTACCGTTGAAGCCGATAACAAGGCGGCTGCAAAGTCAAGGCTTTCCCGTATCGAAACCGACGTGCTTAACAATTTCAAGGTGCTTGGCGTAACTGCCCGCCCCTTATCCGGCTATGAACGCTTAAAGGTGCTGCATGGGGTATTCCACCCGGAGGGCGAGCCGTTCTCCTTTTCCTTTGACTGGCTTACCCCGTCGGGGCTGTCTACAAAGGATTTTATCGCCCCGTCCTCTTTCCGTTTTGGCGAGGGCAGATATTTCCGCATGGGGAAGAAAATCGGTGCAGCGAGCTTCCTTGAAATCCTTACGCCGGAACTCAACGACCGTATGCTTGCCGACATACTGGACTTGGAAACAGGTGTAATCGTCAACTTACATATCCGCAGTATCGACCAGTCGGAAGCAATCAAGACCATTAAGCGCAAAATCACAGACCTTGACAAGATGAAGATTGAGGAACAGAAAAAAGCGGTTAGAAGCGGCTATGACATGGATATAATCCCGTCCGACCTTGCCACCTTTGGCAGCGAAGCAAAGAACTTGTTGCAGGACTTACAGAGCCGCAACGAGCGAATGTTTCTCCTTACGTTCCTTGTGGTAAACATGGCAGACACGAAGCGGAAACTGGAAAATGACATTTTCGCTGCGGCGGGTATCGCACAGAAATACAACTGCCGCCTGACACGCCTTGACTATCAGCAGGAAGCGGGGCTTTTATCCAGTGTGCCGATTGGGGAAAACCTTATCCCTATTCAGAGAGGTTTGACAACGAGCAGCACCGCTATTTTCATTCCCTTTATCACGCAGGAGCTTTTTCAGACGGGGCAAGCCCTGTACTATGGCTTGAACGCCCTTTCTAATAACATGATACTCTGCGACCGCAAGCAGCTCAAAACCCCAAACGGGCTTATCTTGGGAACGCCGGGAAGCGGTAAGAGTTTCGCTGCCAAAAGAGAAATGACAAACGCTTTTCTCATTACCGACGACGATATTATCATTTGCGACCCGGAAGCCGAGTATTTTTCCCTTGTGCAGCGTCTTAATGGGCAAGTAATACGCCTTTCCCCTACGGGCAGGGGCATTGACGGCAAGCCCCAGTATGTAAACCCTATGGATATAAACCTTAACTATTCCGAGGACGACAACCCGTTAGCCTTAAAATCTGATTTTATCCTTTCCCTTTGCGAGCTTGTTATCGGCGGCAAGGAGGGGTTGCAGCCTGTTGATAAGACCGTCATTGACAGGGCTGTAAGAAATGTGTACCGCCCGTTCCTTGCAGACCCCGACCCGGCAAAAATGCCTATCTTGGGCGACCTTTACGACGAGCTGTTAAGGCAGCCGGAGCCGGAAGCTGCCCGTATCGCAGCGGCATTGGAGCTGTATGTTTCCGGCAGCCTTAACGTATTCAACCACAGAACCAACGTGGAGCTTTCTAACCGCCTTGTCTGCTTTGATATAAAGCAGCTTGGGAAGCAGCTTAAAAAGTTAGGTATGCTCATTGTGCAAGACCAGACATGGAACAGGGTAACGATAAACCGGGCAGAAAAGAAATCCACCCGCTACTATATGGACGAGTTTCACTTGCTCTTAAAAGAGGAACAGACCGCCGCTTACAGCGTGGAGATTTGGAAGCGTTTTCGTAAATGGGGCGGTATCCCCACAGCCATTACGCAGAACGTCAAAGACCTTTTGGCAAGCCGCGAGGTGGAAAATATCTTTGAGAACAGCGATTTTGTCCTCATGCTCAATCAAGCGCAGGGCGACCGTACTATCCTTGCAAAGCAGCTTAATATTTCCCCGCAACAGATGAAGTATGTTACCCACACCGAAGCGGGCGAGGGGCTTATCTTCTATGGAAATGTGGTGCTGCCTTTTGTAGACCGCTTCCCGAAAGATACCGAGCTTTACCGAGTAATGACGACGAAGCCGGAGGAAGTGAGCAGCCTATGAAAAGATTAACGCATTTCAGCCTGTTTACCGGGATTGGCGGAATTGACCTTGCCGCAGAAGCGGCAGGGTTTTCTACCGTCTGCCAGTGTGAATGGGCAGAATACCCCAACAAAGTGCTTGAAAGGCACTGGCCGTATGTGCCGCGCTTTCAAGATATTACAACCGTAACAAAGGAGGCTTTTATTGAAAAAACAGGACAGGAAACAATCACTCTTATCTCCGGGGGGTTTCCCTGCCAGCCGTTCTCCGCAATCGGCCCGAAACAGGGATTTTCCGACCCCCGTTATCTCTGGCCGGAAATGTGCCGCGTCATTAAAGAACTGCGCCCCCGTTGGGTGCTTGGCGAAAATGTTGCTAACTTCATCAATATGGGGCTCCACAAAACGCTCTTTGACTTGGAACAGGCGGGATATGCAGTTTGGACATTCGTACTTCCTGCTTGCGCCGTCGGCGCGTGGCATGAACGCAAGCGAACTTTTATCGTGGGGGCTGATGTTTCCCACGCCCCTTGCTTCCGACACAGGCTCAAAGGCAAATGTGGAACGGATAAGTATAACGCAGGCAGGAGCATTTCGCAGACAGAAAAAGGACGGGACATACTGGACACCCAAACTGTCGGAAACCATTTATTTTCTCACACCGACCCCGGATTTGACTTTACGCTTCAACCCGGAATGGGTGGAATGGCTGATGGGCTTCCCACAGGGGTGGACGGAAATCTCCTATGGGGCATAGAGCCGGCAGATATTCCCCGCCTTGCCCCGGACAAAAAAGACAGAGCAAAGCGACTGAAAACACTAGGTAATGCCGTTGTTCCGGCACAGGTATATCCGATACTTAGGTATATCGCAGACATAGAGCTTGGACGCTGCCGGGAATGGTGCGTATTTTCAGAGAATGGAGGTGCAGGACTATCAAGCAATTAAAACCACGCGATAAAATCACACAAAAAATGACCCGCGACGGCGTGGTGGAAGTCAACGAAACACAGCAGACCGCCGAGCGTATCAGCAGCCGGGAAGCAGACAGCGACTTTTCACAGCCGGACAGTGCCGCAGCGGAACGCGTCATAGAACATCTTGACGCAGCACATACCCGAAAGGCAAACAAAAAGGCAGTCAAAAAAGAGCAGGAAGCTACTGCTTTGCGTACTTCCACTTCCCGCTTGCAATTTACCGACGAGGAACGGGCAACGCTGGAACTGGAACGCTATATTGAAAAATCAAACAAAGCCGCTGACCGACTGGACGCGGCAAAGGCAGCTATCCCGAAGCAAAAGAAACTGGTTAATGAGCGCACCTTTGATGAAGCCACAGGAAAAGCAAAGACCCGCTTACGCTTTGAAGAACAGGAAAAACCGATACCCGGCAGCAAAAAGGGAAACCCGCTGTCCCGCCCCGCACAGGAAGCGGGGATTTTCGTCCATAACAAGATACATTCGGTTGAAAAGGACAATTCCGGCGTTGAGGGGGCGCATAAATCGGAGGAACTTGCCGAGCGCGGCGCGAAATACGGGGCGCGGAAGTTAAAACAGGGCTACCGCAGCCATAAGCTGAAACCTTACCGGGAAGCAGCAAAGGCAGAAAAGGCAGCATTTAAGGCAAACGTCAACTTCCAGTATCACAAGACCCTGCACGACAACCCGCAGCTTACTTCTAACCCTCTTTCCCGTTTCATGCAGAAACAGCAGATAAAACGCCAGTATGCAAAGGCGGCAAAGAAAGGCGGGGCAAAAGCCGCAGCGGAAGCCACAAGAAAGACGGCAAAGAAAACCGCCGAGGAAACGAGGAAAGCCGCCGCATTTGCGGCAAGACACCCGGCGGGTGTTTTGATTGCAGTTGCCGCGCTGCTTCTCTTTATTATGATTTCCGCAGGGCTGTCCTCTTGCGGGGCTATGTTTTCCGGCTTGACTAATGGCGTGCTTGGCACTTCCTACACGTCCGAGGACAGCGACCTTGTGGCAGTTGAAAACAACTATGCTGCATTGGAAAACGGGCTGCAAAGTGAGATTGACAATATCGAAAGCACCCACCCCGGCTATGATGAATACCGCTACGACCTTGACAGTATCGGGCATAACCCCCACGAATTAGCGTCGTACTTGACCGCCCTCTTGCAGAGCTACACCCCGCAAAGCGCACAGGCAGAGCTTGAACGTATCTTTTCCATGCAGTACACCTTGACATTGACCGAGGAAGTGGAAATACGCTACCGCACCGAAACAAGCACCGACCCGGAAACAGGGGAAACCACCACCGAGGAAGTCCCTTATGAGTATTACATCTTGAATGTGAAACTGACAAACAAGCCGATTTCCTCTTTTGTATCGGAGCTTTTAACGCCACAGCAGCTTGAAATGTTCCATGTCTACTTGGAAACAAGCGGCAACAAACCGCTGATTTTTGGCGGTGGTTCTCCCGACGGAAGCCCATCCGAGGATTTAAGCGGCGTGGAGTTTGTAAACGGTACGCGCCCCGGAAATCAAGAGCTTATGGAGCTTGCAAAGCAGCAAGTCGGAAATGTGGGCGGCTACCCTTACTGGTCTTGGTACGGCTTTAACAGCCGCGTGGAATGGTGCGCCTGTTTTGTATCATGGTGCTACAATCAAGCCGGAAAAAGCGAACCGCGCTTTGCGGGCTGCGAATGGCAGGGTGTCCCTTGGTTTCAGTCAAGGGGACAATGGGGCGCACGCGGCTATGAGAATATCGCACCGGGCGACGCTATCTTTTTCGATTGGGATTTAGACGGCGTTGCCGACCATGTGGGGCTTGTGCTTGGCAGGGACGAAAGCCGCGTCTATACCGTTGAGGGCAATTCCGGCGACGCCTGCAAGATAAAGAGCTATGACCTTAACTATCAATGTATCAAAGGCTACGGGCTGATGAACTGGTAAAGCAGCCCCAAAAAGAAAGGAGAAATGACCTATGGCAAACAATAAAATCGACCGTATCAATAAGGAAATCGCAAAGACCCGCGAGAAAATCACAGAGTATCAGAACAAGTTAAAAGGACTGGAAGCGCAGAAAACCGAAGCGGAAAACCTTGAAATCGTGCAGCTTGTACGAGCTATGCGTCTGACCCCGCAGGAACTTAACGCTATGCTGTCCGGCGGTGGTATTCCCGGCATGACTGCCGCACCCGCAGAAGAAAACGAACAGGAGGAAAATGCAGATGAAGAATAAACTGAAAAAGACCATGACTGCCCTTTGTGCCGCCCTTATCCTTATGGGCGGTTTTTCTGTCCCTGCCTATGCACAGGGCGCAGCCACAGAGCCGCCCGCCGGGGACGCGACTAATGACAGCGGCGTGATTGTGGAGGAAAAAGAGGAAACGCCGCCCCTTACCCCAAAGGGAAACGCAACACTGGTTGACGATTACGGCGGCAATAAGCAGCTTATCACTGTTACCACCAAAGGCGGCAACTATTTCTATATCCTCATTGACCGCGCCGCCGAGGGCGAACAGACCGTACATTTCCTAAATCAAGTAGACGAAGCCGACCTTATGGCACTGACCGAAAACGGCGAAGCTGCCAAAAAGCCGGAAATCTGTAACTGTACGGAAAAATGCGAAGCCGGAAAGGTAAACACGTCCTGCCCGGTATGTGTTACCAGTATGACAGGCTGCACAGGCAAAGAACCCACCCCAACACCAACAGAGCAGTCGGAAGAACCGAAAGAAAAAGGCGGCAATCCCGGTGTGGTGCTTGCCTTAGTCCTCTTTGCCCTGCTTGGTGGCGGCGCAGCGTTCTACTACTTTAAGTTTCTAAAACCGAAGCAGAACGTGAAAGGGAACACTGACCTTGAAGATTTTGAATTTGAGGATTACGACGAGGACGAGCCGGAAACAGATACCGGGGAAACTCCCGAAGATGAAGAAACGGAGGAAGAAACCCTATGACCCTGTTTACCGACAATCCCTTTGAAAAGATGATGATACAGAAACCGGACGGGCGGCGTGATAATGCGCCGCCTGTTCCTTATCCCCCGGCTTGCGCTTCCTGCCCTTACAAGGGACAGTCCACTTGTGTGGGGTACTGTCTGAAACAGGTACAGAAGAAAAAAGAAGCCGAGCCGGAACGCTGAAAGGAGGATTTATCATTGATTTTAGTTATCGCAGAAAAGCCCAGTGTGGCGCAGACAATCGCTGCCGTACTTGGGGCAAAGAAAAAGAAAGACGGATTTCTCACAGGAAGCGGCTATATCGTTTCTTGGTGCGTGGGACATTTGGTAGGGCTTGCGGAAGCTGCCGCCTACGGGGAACAATATAAAAAGTGGAGCTATGACAGCTTACCGATTTTGCCGCAGGAATGGAAATACACCGTTTCCGCTGACAAGGAAAAGCAATTCAAAACCTTAAAGGAGCTTATGCACCGGGCAGACGTTTCCGAAGTCGTCAATGCCTGCGACGCAGGGCGCGAGGGAGAACTCATTTTCCGTTTTGTCTATGAAATGGCAGGCTGCAAGAAACCTATGCGCCGCCTTTGGATTTCTTCTATGGAGGACAGTGCAATCAAAGAGGGCTTTTCCCGTCTGAAGAACGGCGAGGAATATGACGCGCTCTTTGCTTCCGCATTATGCAGGGCAAAGGCTGACTGGTTAATTGGTATCAATGCCACCCGCCTTTTCTCTGTCCTTTACAATCATACCTTGAACGTGGGGCGCGTACAGACCCCGACCTTAAAAATGCTTGTTGACCGGGACGCAGCGATTACCACATTTAAGAAAGAAAAATACTACCATGTACGCCTTGTCTTATCCGACGTGGAAGCTGCAAGTGAAAAACTGTCTGACCGTTCCGAAGCTGACAGGCTGAAAGCTGCTTGCGAAGCGTCGCGGGCAGCCTGCACTTCCCTTGTGAAAGAGAAAAAGACCGCAGCCCCGCCGAAGCTCTTTGACCTTACTTCTTTACAGAGGGAAGCAAACCGCCTGTTCGGTTATACTGCAAAGCAGACCCTTGACCTTGCACAAGCCCTGTATGAAAAAAGACTTCTTACTTATCCGAGAACAGACAGCAGCTATCTGACTGACGACATGGGCAACACAGCGGCGGGCATTATCAAGCTGCTTTGTGGGAAATTTCCTTTTATGGCGGGAAAAGACTTCACGCCGGAGCTTGGAAAGGTGCTGAACAGTAAAAAGGTATCAGACCACCATGCTATTATCCCGACTATGGAGCTTGCAAAGACCGACCTTGCCGCGCTGCCAGAAAGCGAAAGGAATATCCTTACCCTTGCCGGGGCGCGTCTACTCATGGCGACCGCAGCACCGCATACCTTTGAAGCAGTTACGGCAGTTTTTGAGTGTGCCGGACAGTCCTTTACCGCAAGGGGAAAAACTGTATTGTCCGACGGGTGGAAAGAGATTGACCGAAAATACAGGACAGCCTTAAAGAACAAGCCCGAAACGGACGACGCAGACAGCGACACAGAAAAGACCCTACCGCCGTTTACCGAGGGACAGACCTTTGAAAATCCAGCGGCAACGGTAACGGAGCATGACACAACACCGCCAAAACCTCACAACGAAGCGTCGCTGCTCTCTGCTATGGAGCGCGCCGGAAGTGAGGACACCGACCCGGACGCAGAACGCAAAGGGCTTGGAACTCCCGCCACCCGCGCCGCCGTCATTGAAAAACTGGTAAAGGGCGGCTTTGTGGAGCGAAAAGGCAAGCAGCTACTTCCCACAAAGGACGGTATCAACCTTGTGTGCGTCCTGCCGGACACCTTGACAAGCCCGCAGCTTACCGCAGAATGGGAAAACAATCTGACGCAGATTGCAAAAGACAAGGCAGACCCCGCCGCATTTATGGAGGGTATCGAGGATATGGCGCGGGAACTGGTAAAGACCTATCCGTTTCTTTCTGATGATAAAGCGCAGATGTTCAAGCCGGAACGGGAAGCGTTGGGAAGCTGCCCCCGCTGCGGTTCTCCTGTCTATGAGGGAAAGAAAAACTACTATTGCAGCAATAAAGAATGTATCTTTACCATGTGGAAAAATGACCGTTTCTTTGAAGAACGAAAAGTAACCTTTACCCCCAAAATTGCCGCTGCACTCTTACAATCCGGCAAGGTAAATGTGAAAAAGCTCTATTCCCCAAAGACGGGCAAAACCTACGACGGAACTATCGTATTGGCTGATACGGGCGGGAAATATGTCAACTACCGGGTGGAACTTCCAAAGAAAAAATAACTGAATAGCAAGCATAGGAAGCGGGTACCCACTTCCGTAAATCCCCGTTACGACGCTGACGCGCCGGACGGGGATTTTGCTTGTTGGGAAGTTTCCCAAACCCTCTTTTGCGGAGGGCTTCACCCTCTGAAAATCTTCAAAAAACTTTGGCAGAAATGCGGGTGTGCCGTAGTAGGCTATGCAGCCAAAAAATGCAGCTTATGACGCTGCCCCAGAGAAAGGAGGTTTTTCAACTATGGCAAGTTTACGGGACACCGTAAAGGACTATCAGGACGAGCTTAGGGACGGTATCGCATGGGTGGCGTTCTGGAAACAGGGGCGTTCATGGAACGCGGAATATTTTCATCTTGATATGGACGATACGCTCTACCCGGAGGACAGGAGCCGGTTAGAGGAAATCAAAAGCACCGACCCCGCCGCCGTTATCCTTAACGGCTACTATTGCGGGCATTTAGGCGAGGATATGAGCCTTGACGAGCTGACCGCCGGAGTGCGCTACCACTACGAAAACAGCATGAACGATATTGACGGTTTTATCGGGGCGCATGACGACAGGCTTCCCCCGGAGGTTATCGAGGAAGCAAGAGCCACCGCCCATGAAGCGGGGCTTCCCTTTTCCGAAAACCCCTACCGGGACGGGGAGGATTTTAACCCCTATGTATTTGACGGGAGCATGAGCATTGAAGATTTTGAGCTTATGCACCGCATGATGGAACAGGAAAGGAGAGAAAAAATGAGCGAGCAGTTTTCGATTTTGATTGACAGCCGCACCCGCTTTGAAACAGGCGAACCGGGCGGCGTGTGGCTTCCCATGCCGACTACAACGCAGCAGCTTCACGCGGCTATGGAAAGCGTCGGCATTACCGCAGACAACCCACAGGATTTTTTCATCAATGGATTTGCCAACACCGAGCAGCAGCCCTTTGACGTGCCGCTTGCCGTTATCCAGAGCGCGGGGATTGACGAGCTGAACTATCTGGGGAAGCTCTTGGAAATGCAGAGCGACGAGGACAGGGACAAGTTTACGGCGGCGGTGACGCTTGGGGAACGCGCCGGGAACATCAAAGACCTTATCAACCTTGCACAGAACCTTGATTGTTACTGGCTCTATCCTACCGTACAGAGCGAGGAAGATTACGGCTATTACCTTATCGACGAGCTGGACGAATTGGAGCTTCCCGAAGAAGCGAAAAAGTATTTCATGTATGAGGAATACGGGCGGGACGCAGCTATCAATGACGGGGGACGCTTTACCGACCAGGGCTATATCTACAACAACAAGAACACCTTTACGGAGTGGTACAACGGGCGCGAAAGCGATATTCCCAAAGAGTATAAAGTAATGAGCTTCCCACAGGCAGAACGCCCCGACCCGTCAAAGGTAGAAATGGACGCAGCCGCGCCGGGGCAGAGAACGGCACAGTCCGCAGAGCAGCCACAGGAGCCGCGCCCGGTTATCCCTATCGTGCTGACGAGCGAGAAGCCCGCCGAAAAGCTCAAAGAGATTACCGACCGTCTGGAACAGGGCATTACGGAACTCTTTGACAGCGAGCGTTACAAGGAATATCTGCGCGTCATGTCAAAATTCCATAATTACAGCTTCAACAATACGCTGCTTATCGCCATGCAGAAGCCGGACGCTTCCCTTGTGGCGGGCTTTTCCGCTTGGAAGAATAATTTCGGGCGCAACGTGATGAAAGGGCAAAAGGGGATTAAAATCATTGCCCCGTCGCCGTTCAAAATCAGACAGGAAGTGGAGAAGATAGACCCGCACACACAAAAGCCCATTATCGGCAAGGACGGAAAGCCCGTCACCGAGGAAAAGGAAATCAAGATACCCGCCTACAAGGTAGTGTCTGTTTTCGACGTTTCCCAGACCGAGGGAAAGGAGCTGCCGGACATTGCGGTGGACGAGCTGACGGGCGACGTTGACCGCTACAAGGATTTTTTCGCAGCCCTTGAAAAGACTTCCCCCGTCCCTATCGCCTTTGAGAATATCGAGGGCGGCTCTCATGGCTACTACCACTTGGAGGACAAGCGCATTGCTATCAACGAGGGCATGAGCGAATTGCAGACCTTAAAGACCACCATTCACGAAATCGCCCATGCGAAGCTGCACGACATTGACCTCAACGCGCCCAAAGATGAACAGCAGCCCCGCGTTGACCGCCGCACCCGCGAAGTCGAAGCGGAAAGCGTCGCCTATACCGTCTGCCAACATTACGGGCTTGACACGTCGGACTACTCTTTCGGCTACGTCGCCGGGTGGAGCAGCGGGCGGGAGCTGTCCGAACTGAAAAGCTCCCTTGAAACGATACGCAGCGCAGCCGCCGAGATTATCAATTCCATAGACGAAAATCTTGCGGAACTGCAAAAGGCACAGGACAAGGAGCAAACCGCCGGACAGGAGCAGCCCACCAGAGAGGAACAGGCAGCCGCGCCGGAGCAGCCGCAGCCGGAAGCCCCGGAAAAGGCAGATACAGCCGGGAAAGAGAAGCCGGAGCCGGAAGCAGACGCACCGGGGAAATCCGGCGCACAGGAAAAAGCGGACGCAGCCCCGAAAGAAGCCTTTACCCCGGAAACGATTTACAGAGTGCGCCGGAACCCTTACGGCGACAGCCGGGAAAACAGCTACCTCTTGCAAGCCTATGTGACACAGGAGAACGGGCGGGCGAAAATGGGCGACGTTCTTTTCGCCGGAACGCCGGAGAAATGCCGCGAGCTTATGGGGCAGCTCAAAAGCGGGGAGCTGACCGAGGGCGACGTAAAGCAGCTCTACGCAAAGGCACAGGAAACGGCAAAGACCGCCGAGCCGGACAAGGACACCTTTTCCATTTACCAGATAAAAGGCGGGGACGAAACAAGGGACTTGCGCTTTGAGCCTTACGACCGCCTGCAGGCGGCGGGGAATGTGGTTGACAGGGCGAACTATGAGCTTGTCTATTCCGCGCCCCTTGCGCCGGGGACTTCCCTTGAAGATATTTATACCCGTTTCAATATCGACCACCCCAAAGACTTTAAGGGACACAGCCTTTCCGTTTCCGACGTGGTAGTGCTTCATCAGGACGGACAGGACGCGGCGCACTATGTTGACAGCGCGGGTTTCCGGCAAGTGCCGGAGTTTTTACAGGAGCAGAAACAGCTTACCCCGGACGACTTGGAAACGGGCGAAACTGTCAAAACATCGAGAGGGACTTTCCATGTAACCGCCATGAGCCGGGAGCAGATAGAAGCCGCCGGATATGGCTTTCATCATCAATCCGACGACGGAAAGTATCTGATTATGGGGAACGGGACGCGGGCGTTTGCCGTTGCCGCAGAGCAGCCGGAAAAGGCAAACCCTTTGAAGCACGTCGAGGACACCGTAGAGCAGAACGACAACAACTTTGACGGTATCATCAACAACACCCCTACCGTTGACGAACTGGAAGCAAAGGTCAAGGCGGGAGAAACGATTTCCCTTGTTGACCTGGCTAATGCGGTCAAAGCCGACAAGGAGCGCGTCAAGGGAGCGAAGCCGGAAAAGAAGCCCTCTATCCGGGCGCAGCTTAGAGCCGACAAGGAAAAGGCGCAGAAGAAAAACGCAAAGCAGAAGTCACAGGACTTGGAAAGGAGCTGACCCATGCCGGAACAGAGCAGATTTGAAAACGTGGATTTGTTCGCTTCCCTTGAAGCGATTATGAAGCAGAATACAGGCTTTTACCAGAGCGACTTGGAGATTGACAAGGAGATTATCGCAAAGGCGGCGGCAAGCCCCCACAGGGAGGACAAGACCCTTTTGTGGTTCTGCCGCCCGTCCGGGACGCATTGCTTTAGGGAGCGCGACGTTTTCCTAAAGGACACCGCGCCCCACAATACATGGCGTTTCTACATGGAGCAGACAAGCGACCGCGTACTTGCCTATGCAATCGAGCTGACGGGAAAGGAGCGCGGGAAAATCAAGGGCAATCTGTATGAGCTTGACTATTCCCGCCATTATGAGCGCGTCAAGGAAAAGGAGCTGCCCGCCGATACGGTGAAGCTGTTTTATGAGCGTGGGGAAAGGGTACAGAAAGCCGGGAGATATTTTGACGGAACCCCAGACCCGCAGCTTGGGAAGTTTGAACGCTTTGAAGCCGTACCCAACGACCCGGACGCGCTGCAATCGCTCTTACAGGAAGAACGGCGCAGCCGGGAGCAGCTTCCGCCGGGAGATTTCAAGGCGCATATCGCCGCATTGCGGGACGGGCTGATTGAAACGGAAGCGCGGCGCATTGTGTGGGAAATGAAGCGGCACGACACGCCGAACAGCCCAAACAAGACCCATTTCATGGTAGAGCTTTCCCCGGCGTTCATGCAGCTTGCGGCTACAAAGGACACTGACCGTCTTTTCTCCATGCTGCCCTACAAGACCCTTTCCTTTTCCAAAATCGAGGGCAGACATGGGACGTATGCGCTGATTGACAAGAGGGAGAACCGGGACAGGGAGATACGGAAGCCCCGCCCCTCTATCCGGGCGCAGCTTAAAACAGACAAGGCAAAGACCGCCCCGAAAAAGGCGGCGGCAAAGAATAAAAATCACGATTTGGAGGTGTGAACATGACAAAACTGACCGTAGAAGAAACAAACCTTTTGAGCATTTACAAGACCGGGAGCCGACAGGGGCTTATCGTCGCCATGAACGCCGCGCTGCCCTTTATGGACGGGGAAATGCGGGGCTTTGCTGCCCGTACCCTCTCCAAAGTGGAAGCCATGACCGAAGCGGAGTTTGCGGGGCTTCCCATTTACGCCGCTGATGAAGTATGAGCGAGGTCAAGCGGCTGACGCCGCCCCAGAGCCGGAAAGTCAACGCCCTTGTGCGCCGGACGTGCTGCAACTGCGATAATGGAAACTGTATCTTACTGGACGACGGGGACGAGTGCGTATGTCCGCAGCTCATTTCCTATTCGCTTCTCTGCAAGTGGTTTAAGGTTGCGGTGCTTCCCGCTGATAAGCTGCTCTATGCGGAGCTTTACCAAACCGGGGACAGGAAGAAATGTACCGAGTGCGGCACGTCCTTTGCGTCAAGCTCTAACAGCGTCAAATACTGCCCCGACTGCCGGAAGCGTATCACCCGCAGACAGGCCGCCGAGCGCATGAGGAAAAGACGCGCCCCTGTTACGCAGTAGGCGCGGAAAATCCCTTGATTTGCAAGGCTTTCCGGGCGGGAAAATCGGATAGGCGATACTTTATACCTTTTCCCCCGAAAATGGCGTTCTATTGCGTAACATTTACCACAACAGCACCCACAAAAAGACAGGGCGCGGAAGTCATATACTGACTTTCCGCGCCCTGTTCTTTTTATTTCTTTGGCAAACATTTGTATGTATTTGTAATCCAATCATCAAATTTTTGACCCTTTTCAAATTCCATTACATCATACATTTCTGCCGCGATTGTTTTGAACGCTTCCTTGAATAATTGTAAATCTAATTCTTCCATTGATTTTTCACGTTTGATACGTAGAAAAACTTTAGTAAAGTCTTTTGTCTTAAAACCAATATCTTTACGTCCTAAGCGAATAGGATTTCCGCGGTAAGTAATCCCCATAGCTTGTGCTGCTCTAAATGCTTCCTCTTTAACTTTATAAACTTTGTCATGGAGAGCAAGACGAGTAATAACATCTCTTGATTGTTGACAATCATATTGTTTTAGTTCATTCAACGCAGCAAGCCTAATTTTCCATGATGATTTATTGTTTGCGTCTTTGACAAGCTGACTAATATTAGCTGGTGTTCCTTTTGTCATGTACTATCAAATCCTTTCAAAAGTTGTAGATAATTTTATTATACCACATACCGCTTTCTGTTTCTATACGAAAATCATTTTTTGCTTAATCAGTGTTCCATTCCCTTTTCCCGTTCCGGCTGTCTGTCTGCCTGTAAAATGTTGTCAATGTTCTGCTTGATAATGTCATATTCCCGGACTTTCTTTTTCAGCTTCCCATAGTCGGCGTAAAGGGCTTCTTTCTGCACTTGAAGGGCTTCATACTCCGATTGCAGCGCGGCGAGGTTCGGGAGCTTTGCAATGCCCGTTGCTTTCAATGACCTTGCAGCGGCTTCATGTAAGATAATCGCCTGTTCCTGTCCGGCGCGGTATTTCTCCCTGTTCCTTGCCTTGCGGTATGCGTCATAGACGGGCTTTGTCTTTTGGTAGGTGGAAACATTCTTGATAAGCACCGCCATGTCCGCAAGCCGCTTTTCGGCGTTCTTCAATGCGTCTGCCGCCTGTCCGCTTTCCGCTGCCATTTCCTCAATCCGGCTAACTAAATCCGCGTACTGTTCAATCTTGTTTTCGGTGAGAAAGTTCATAGTCTTTGCCGCCTGTTTCAGATTGTGGATTTTCGCCCACTGTTCATAGCCCTTACTCTGCGCCGCCTTGATACTGTTCTCAATGTCGATAAGCAGCGAAACGCCGCGCTGCTCTCTGGGGGCTTTCGCCGCCTTTGTCCGTCTGCCCGCTATCCGTTCCCTTATGGCTTCCTCTGTATAGTCTGCGCCGAGGGTTTTTAGGCGGGTGAAGCGTTCCTGTCCGGGGGCGCGGCATGATACATATTTCCCCGGCTTTATCTCATAGCCCGCCGCCTGTAACCGCGTTAGCAATTCCTCAAAACTGGAAACTTGGGGGATAAGTGCGTCAACGGCGGTTTTCAGTTTGCCTTTCCAACTTGTACCCGTCTTTTCTGCCTGGTACTCTGCATAGCTCTTTCCCTTGCTGCCCTTGCCGGGGACGACGACGGACAAGCCATTTTCCCGGCACAGCTTGTCGCTCATGTTCCGTATACCGTAATAGCTCCTTTTGTTGGAATTGTACTTATGGTAGTCAACAAAATTGACCGCGCAAAAAATGATGTGGTTATGGATATGCCCCTTGTCAATGTGCGTCGTCACAACATACTCATGTTGCCCCTTTGTTACCGCGTCGGCAAGCTGCTTTCCGATTTCATGGGCTTTCTGATAATCCACTTCCCCCGGCTCAAAGGACTGTATCAGATGAAAGGCTAAATTGTTCCCCTTTTGGAGTGCTTGGGACAATGTATATTCAAACTCAATATCTGCCGTTTCATAGGAGCAGCCGAAAGAGGACACAAGCATTTTTCCGTCCGTCTTGTCCGGGTTTTCGATATAGTCAAGGGCTTTGCTTAGAGTGCTTTTAATAGGCTTAATCTTTGTAACCGCCATATCTCCGCAAGCACCCCCTTTATTTCCTCTATGTCCTCTTGGTATGCGTTCCCCGTCGCGTTTACGCGGCGTGCTATCTGGTTGACGTTGACACCGATTTTTTGTATCTCTGCGGTCATAGCCTTTATGTCGGCGTGGTCTATCTGAATGATATATCCGTCAATGGCAATCTTCCGCAGATACGCCGCCATGTTCCGGGTGGGTACGAGCTTCATTTTTTCCAGTATTAAATCCCGTTCCGCTTCCGTCACTCTGAATTTGATTTGTACCGTCCTTTTGCGTCCGTCCATGTATTCGCTCCTTTCCTTTCCGTTCCGAGGGTTTGGGACACTTCCCAACAAGCAATTTTCAACCGACGCGCCGCAGCGCGGGAGGGGGAAAATACGGAAGTGGGTACCCGCTTCCTATGCTTGCTACGAATGTTTTTATCCTTTAGGCTCTTATCCCCTACTACGGAGAAAAAGCGATTTTGCCAAACTTCCGCAAAAGAAAAACGCTGCAATCTCAAAAAAGATTACAACGCTCTCTAAATCCTGTTCAGTTTTAAGCCGGACATTCCTATTCGCCCTCTTTTTCGACTTCGGAAATCTCTTTTGCCGTTGCGGTCACAATCCGTATGCCTGTATCGCTCATACCGTCAAGGAGCGCGTCAAGCTGCCGCCGCTTTGTGTCCTTTGCAGCGGGCGTGTCTAACAGGAATTGGTCTACGGATATATGGTAACGCTGTATCAGCTCAAAGAATATCTGTAAACTTGGGTGCTGCCCCTTGTTCTCAATGTTCGCAAGGTAGCGCGGCGAGATAAACATTTCGTCGCCTACTTTCTTGCGGCTTTCCTTGCGTCCTTCACGCGCTGCCTTTATCGCTGCCCCAAAAGCCTTGAAGTCGTATTTTGGTACTGGTCTTTTTGCCATAGTTATTCATCCTCTTACATTTTACTGTTCCCCTTTCTTCTTGGATATGTCTACATAGTTCTATCAGTTAGCCAAAATAATTCATATATATATGTTGACAACAAGCTGCTTTTGTATATAATATTATATAAAAGGGGGGGAATGTTTATGTTACATAGCATGCGTATTCGATAAGCATTGAAATCAAAAAAGATTTTTCCCATTTTCAATATGGGCTTTTTTGTCATGCTTATTTTGCGTATGCTATACAACAAAACTAACGACGTATAGACATAGTATAAAAACTATGCCTTAATTTTGTTGTAGTATTATATGTATAAATGCAGGTCAATGCTCATGTTGAGAATTGACCTGCATTTTTTTGCGCAAAAGGAGAAATATTATGCTTGAAAAATATTGGATAAAATGTCCAATTTGTAACGGAAAGACGAGGGTTCAAGTATTTTATAATACGGTATTAAGAAATTTTCCTCTTTTCTGCCCTAAATGTAAATTAACGCATATCGTTGATGTTGAAAAACTAGAAATCATAATCAAAAACTCTGAAAAACAAACTTTTTAATTTTGAAAAGGAAGGATATTTAAATGAAACACTTACCTAAAAGTACACCTACGGAAATATTGAATGACCCATACGGATTTACTTACAAAGAAATGTCGGAAGTAATTGGAGAGGATAAAGCAAGAGCCTTATATACGGAATTGTATAAACAGCCATTTCACAAAGAAAATCTATCAATATCAACAAAAAAAGTCTATAAAAGTAGCGATACTGAAAAGTATGTTTATGAATTGAAAGATAACAGGTATATTGAAACGGTTTTTATTAAACGGCGAGATGGTGGGACTGTTTGCGTAAGTACGCAAGTTGGTTGTTCTGTTGGCTGTATTTTTTGTGAGTCCGGACGCAATGGTTTTGTTCGTAATCTAATGAAGATGTTGTTAAGCAAGCATTGTCCTATTCTCAAAACACTTGATTTTACTGACTTTCTTCAATGTAACCTTATTATAACGTCCTCCCCCCACCCGACTTCTTCATTCGGATACGTTTCATACCCCGACAGTGGTCTGGCGCCTCTTCGGAGATAGGCTTTTACTTTTTCCCCATAGAGGTAGGGATCGTTTCCATTTACAATCCCCCATTGCATTAACAATGCTGCGGATCCGCTGACAAAGGGTGCTGCAAAGGAAGTCCCTGTTACTGTTCTGTAACCACCACCAGGTACAGGAGCAACTATGTTCACTCCAGGTGCCACCAGATCCGGTTTCAGATATGGCAGCATCCTGCTGCCCCTTCCGGAAAAGTCCGCATAGGAGTCAACCAGCGAATCATATGCTCCAACTGCAATAATCCGCCGGGCTGTAGCGGGTATGGTCAAAGTCCCATATGCCCTTGGTTCATAAAACCCAGTTCCTCTGTTCAGGGTATTTCCACCTGGCAGCCACAGGTAATATTCCCCGCCTCTGACCTTTTTTCCACTTAGAATGATTTTCCAGTCTCCACTGTCCACATAAGTTTCCACAGGAAGGAAATCTATGTAGATTTCCTGCGTCAGATGATAAGGACCAGGTTTGCCATAATAGATTAAAAGCTCTGTATTTCCCAGTCTGTACCTCTGAGGGCCAAGATTTTCATCTAAGGGACCGATCCGGTTTCCGGATGGATTTTCAATATAAATGCTCATCTCGTCCTCATAGGATTTCCATAACTGCACATTTAATGTTGGTTCCCTGCTGCTCACAGATAATTCTATCTGTCTGGTCTGTCCCTGTCTCAGGGTTCCTCCCTCATGCAGAGGCTGATTGCCATTGTTCCCTGTACCTGTACAGATAACCAGACGTCCTGCGGAAGAAACCATATCTATATATGTTTCAAGAAGGGAATCTCCCTTGTGTGAACCATAGTTATTTCCAAAACTGATATTGATAACCATCGGCCGCCCCAAAGACAATGACTGACGCACCAAATAATCAATTCCCTGTATCAGTTCGGTTGTTCTTGGGAAAGAATTTTCTCTGGGAATCCCCATTTTTACCACTATCAGGTCACTCTCATAAGCTACTCCCTGATTGACTCCATCGGAAGCTCTCCCGTTTCCTGCCGCGATTCCCAGCACTGAGGTTCCATGTCCACTGTAATCCACAGATGGAACAAGGCGCCTGCCCTGGTTTTCTCCAAGTGCAAGCGCCTCATCGATCTGCTCTTTCGTATATTCAGTTCCTGTCACATATCCCTGGGGTGGATTTCCCTGTATGCTCTGATCCCATAAACGTAAAATTCTGCTGTTTCCGTCTACATTTCGAAAATCAGGGTGAAAATAATCCACTCCTGAATCCACAATTCCTGTCAGGATTCCTTTTCCTGTCAGTCCATTCCTGCCGGTCTGCACTGTGCGGATGCAGCTCGCTCCCTTTGCCTGAAACAATTCAAAATATAACCGTTTTGGCTTCTCCATAAATTCCACCTGCGCTCTGTGGGAATACTTATCAATCTCACTTTCCGGCAAAGTTACCACTGCATAGCCGCCTAACAGTGGCACTACCTGAATTCCATTTCCAGCCAGACCACTTTCCGGTCCGCTATACTTTATGATCACATCCCATAACCTGGTTGCAGGATCATATCCTACATTAAGATTTCCCGACTTTCTGCGCTCCTGTGGTGTTGCATCCATCGCAAGATTTAAAAGGTTATCTATTTTCTGGTCCGGCATAAATGATTCCTTTTCATTGTACACTTACTTATATTATATGTATTCTATGAGAATTGCTAATGCAGATAAATGCTCTGAGTGCATCAAACGGAATACAGCTTTTTACAACCTATAAATAAAAATGCCATCAGTTACAAACTTGTTCCGCAACTGACAGCATTTCAGCTTACAAATATTTCTGCATATCATCCCGCAGATTCTCTTCCATTCCAATAAGCTTCTTTGCAATGGAAATACTTTCGGACGACGCATCTTTGCATTGGTGCATGGCTTCTGTGATAGACTGGGTTCCCATGTTGCAGCCATTCATGATGATCTTAACCGCCTGTTTATTCTCATCTTCTCCGGTCATCATTTTTACACCTGTCGTCATCCACGAAAATGTGGATACCATAACACCCGGTTCTTTCTCCGGCTGGCCTGCGCGAAGAAGTATTTTGGAAATTTCCTCTTCCAGTTCCTTGTGTTTTGAACAGGATTTTTCAATCGTTGCTGCGATTTTGGTATTTGTCACATGATGCTGTACCTGTTCCATGCTCTCAATTCCCATCTTGCATCCGACACTGCATTCTTCTAATAGTTTCTTTGTGCTGTTGTCCATGTCTGTCCTCCTGTATAAAAATTTACTTTCTACATGGAAGATAGTATACGTACTTTTTGGCTATTTATGTATCTTTCCCGTTGGTCTCCTTCATAACAACTGATGCCAGATTCCAGTATGCCTTTTGAAGCTGTTGTTTATTATTTGAAATTCTTTCTCTATCTCAGTTATCTTTTTTCCATCGTAAAGGATTTCTCCCTCCCACGGTTCATAGAGCCCCGAAATCAGCTTTGCAATCGTAGACTTTCCGCAGCCAGATGGTCCTACAAAAGCAACTTTATCTCCGGGATGAATGATCAGATTAAAGTCTTTCAGAAGCGGCTCCTCCAATTTCGAGTATCCAAAAGTCACATGCCGAAGTTCTATTGTTCCTTTCAGCTTCTCAAATTCAGTAATATCATCCTCTGAAAACGTCTTTACATAACTGTTGTCAGAAGCATATTTCATAACATCCTGTACACGTTCCATAGAAGTACGTGTTTCCTGAATACTTTGTCCAATATCAAGCAGGCTTTCCACAGGCATCATAAATTGCTGAAGCAAACTCTGAAATGCCACAAGCATACCAACACTAAATTTTCCTTTCATGATCAGCCACACACCAATGGTAAGAATTACCGCATTCGACAATTCCTGAAGCAAAACCGGAATGCTCAGAAAGAAGCTATCATTTCTTAACTGCTTTACTGTCTGGATATTTGCTGAAGCCTGAAATCCAGCCCATCTTTCAAAGAACCCATTTTCTGCACCTGAGCTTTTAATACTCTCTATCATATCAATTCCTGACATAGTTGCAGAATCCACTTTACTTTCATCCCTCATACGAACTCTGGTAGTTTCCACCCGCATATGTGATGCGATCTGAGACGCAAGCAGATTTAACACAATCGCAATACAACCTACAAAAGTCAAAACCACACTGTAACGTATCATGATTATAAAATAGAAAAACAACAGTATAATCTGGATAAATACCGGAGCTATTTTTGCGATCAAAGTCTCTGCAATCTGATCATTCAGTTTTTGTCTGCCAGCAAGGTCTCCCACCATTCGTTGTGCATAAAAATCCATGGGCAGATGAAGCATATGCCACATAAATGAGGCATTTGATACAATAGCAAGCTTTCCTTTAATTCTGTAAAGATATATCTCATTAAGAAAACCAACAATCATTCGGAATATAGCAGTGAAAAGCATTGCCACCAGAAGCATTTCAAGCCAATGCATATTATGTCCGGGCAAAATCTGATCCGTAAATATTCTGGCAAACACGGGAGTAACCAAGCCTACAAAAGCAACAAGGACAGCCGTAATCATTACAAAAATCACAGAAGCCGTTGTATTGGCCAGTCTATCCTTCAAAAACTTAAATACACTTTCCGGCTTTCCACCCTTCTCAAAGTTTTCTCCTGGTGTGAACTCAATACATACTCCTGTAAAAGAATGATCAAATTCTTCCATTGTTACCTTGATCGTTCCACGTGCAGGATCATTAATTACAGCTGCATTTTTGGTAAAACCGCATAACACAACAAAATGATTAAAGTTCCAATGGATAATTGCAGGATAAGTAACATTCTCTTTTACTTCGTCTACCCCATATCGATGCGCTTTTACCTCTAGCCCATAACTTCTTCCAGCTTTTGCAATATTGGAAGCTTTGCTTCCATCTCTTGATACTCCACAATCACTACGAACTTGTTCAAGCGGTAACCACTTGCCGTGATACGCAAGAATCATAGCAAGGCTTGCTGCACCACATTCCAGGGTTTCCATCTGCATAATAACCGGAACTGTGATTCTTTTTTTTCTCTTTTTCATAGCACTCTCCTAGAGCGTGTTTGAAAAATGCTTTTCGCAAGATGTGCGTCACAATTTATGGGAGATTTTGTCCGGATGAGGGCGTCGTAGCGGGCTACGGCAACCGAATTTGGACAAAATATACCGCAAAGTGGGGCGTGCAGATTGCGGGAATGATTTTTCAAACACGCTCTAATTCAAAATAAATTGAATTGGTTTCATTTCGGCTGTTGTAATGATAACTGTTGCCAGCATATTTGAGGGAATGTCTTCTTCAGCTATAACCCGAACTTCATAAGAATAGTTTCCATCAAGCACATTATCCGCAAGCCAGTCTTCTGATATTTCAGCACGAATTTCTTCCTGTGAATAAGGATTCTGACTCACTGCTTCCACTTTGCCACTGATGTTTCTTCCATCAGGCAGTGTAATATTTGCCTTACATCCTATCAGGTTTGTGTTGGCATTTTCTACACATTCATAGCAGTTAATCACATTACCTCCAACAGTAACTCCTTTCACTGTCATCGTCTGTGGAAGACTTCCTACAACGCTCCATACAATCACAGATATTACTGCCACCAGAAGTGCCGCCATAATTAACCAAACCTTCGGATGAGACACCTTAATATATGCATCTAATTGTTCCGGAGATTCAACACGATCAAGACTTTCCCTTCTAAATATACTCTGTTTATCCACTTTTTCATCCTCCAGTATGCAATTTGTTTATCATATCATCTGACTGATGCTGTATTTTTATCATTTGTTTATTGTATCTGGTCTCTGACGCTTTGCATCAAAGATCTCCAGATAAAAATAATTTTTTCTTCATATAATGTGACAAATTCTCTTCTGATGTTTATAAACAGATAGGAAGCATTCGAATTCTTACAGGAAAGGAGAACTATTATGAGCGAAATCAAACAGAACATTACAAACGAATTATCTGAAGAAGAATTAGAAAATGTTGCCGGTGGTTTTGGCCGTCCTACTATGGATGATCCCAGATATAGGGAGCAGATGAGGATAAACAATATGTTAAAACGAGGCATGAATATGGAGGAAATTCAAAAAGCGTTGAAGCGTTGAAGTTCTATTCGTAAATAACTATATCAATCCTTCCGGGCAGCCTTAGGGCTGCCCCTGTTTTTCTCTGGTCACCTTATCACTTCCACGATTAGTCAGAGTTCCTGCCAGTACCACCGCTCCTGGCACCAACACCATGATATATATGATTCCAAGCCCAAATCTGAGGAACTTGCCAAGGCTTCGGCTTATTTCTTCTATTATGTATGGGCACCCTGTATTTATCCACCAGTACAAAGGAATTAATGCAAAAATACTGATAAACAACCTTAGCTTTTGCGAAATTCTGTCAAAATCTAATTGTCTTTTTTCCAGTATCCTGCAGATGACAAAGGATGCAATAAATCCGACTCCTTCATATGCATCTCCCCGCATTTTAGCAGGATCAACCAGAAGTGATCCATCCGGCAGATAATCAAGTGGATATGGTTTGTATTCATAGTACAGCACAGCAGCAATACAGATCAAAAGCCCTGCCACAAGAATCATGAGGTCTCTTTTTTTGTCTTTTTCACTCCACAATTCCAACCACCCGGTCAGATACATCATAACTGCTGTTGATATAAATCCCACCAGAACATCCTGCGGAGTATGCACTCCCAGATAATTTCGTGAAAACATAGTCAGGAATACCAGCACAAACAACAGACCAGCAACGACACTGTGCCTTTTTTTCATGAACCAAAGTCCACTTCCACCGAACATAGCCGTCGCCCGCGTTGTATGCCCACTTGGAAATGAATATCCGGTAGCTGCTGTTTTAGAATCACCATAGGGTAAAATCCGTGTATCCCGTATCCATGGGCGATAGACACAGAAAGTAAGCTTTAAAAATCCGTTGATAAACAGACCACCCCCAAGTCCTGCCAGGATTTTTCGTCCCGCCTTCCGATCAAATGCCCAGTAAATCATACACATCATTGCAATAGGTAAAAATCCTGCGGACAGCTTTGTTACTGCATTCATAAGCGGTGTCAGGATACTGCCGACTGTTTCGCGAAATTGTTGCAGGTACAATAAATACTCAATATCCATAGCTTTCCTCTTTCTGCTGTTCTTTCAGGCGAAAATAAAGCTGTGACTGTGTTAAATACTGATATGGTCCGGCAAAGAATATATTAACCAACCCGAATGTTATAATTCCCAAAAGGCTCCATCCTATAAAAGACAGATCTAATACAAATGCAGCCCACTTATTTCCCTTCATCATCTGACGACTCTTTTCAAAAGCTTCTTTTCGATTCATCTGTGGATTCTCTGCCAACAAAAACGGAATCATCATATACTCATACTGTTTTATAATTCCCGGAATTATAAACAAAAGACTCCATAAGCTTACAAACAATGTCCGTAAAAACATAATCCAGCCAACATTCTTTCCATCTCTCCTGTTGATCACCGACCAGATACTTCTCGTCTCTGCTGTTCCGTATTCACATTGAATAAACAGCTTTTTACATCCCACCTCCAGAGGATTCCAAATCAAAATCGTCACAATAAAGTTAACAAGCAACGCCACTGCCACAATTCCAAGTGCAATTCCTAAAACAAGGCCAAAATCATCAGTTCCTACTGTGCCTATCACTTCATCAAAACTTCCGGAAGAAGACCTTTCTACTACCGAGGCCACTCCCGAACCTCCAATCAGGGATAATATAACTCCTGTCAGAACTGCTTTCCAATAATTTATCTTTAAAAGCTGTTTGGCACACTCTTTCAATTCTCTCCTTGTCCACATATACAATTCCCTCCTCATCAAACTGCCCATATGCAAATATCTCATATCTGAAATATGTCATCTGGCTTTCATAATCTATTACAATGCATTATCCCCAGTCAGTTCAGGCAGAGTCTCTGTAGCCTGAACGCCTATTCCCCCTGTTTTTCCATAATCATTCGCAACTTCTCCAGAGCACGTTTCTGTATCATCCTTACATTTCCCGGTGATAAATTCATCTGCCTGCCAAGCTCTGTGGAACTTTTCTGATAATAAAATCTTCCCAGAAGAATTTCCCGTTCTCTGTCAGAAAGCTGCTCCAGACTTTTTCTTAATGTCTCTTCTCTCATAATCTTTGCCACAATCTCCTCCGGCATTTTTTCCCGGGGAATTGTCTGCTGCTTCAGGATTTCCAGAGAATAATGAGTCTTTTTATCCCTATAATAGTTTTTCAGGCGGTTTGCTGTGATTGCATACAACCAGGTAGCTATACTACCTTTTTCTTCATCATAACTGTCCATATTCCTGTAAAAAGACAGAAATACATCTCCAGTCAGTTCTTCCGCTTCATACAGATCAGGAACTCTTTTATGTATAAATGTCAAAATTTTCAGATAATATTCCTGATAAATACACTCAAATTCCTCATACTTCATCCTCCGCCTCTTCATAAGACTCAATCTCTGCATAGAGATGTGTATCTTCTTTCACATCTTCCTCTGGCTCGTACAGTTCTTTACACTCCTTATCTGTATACATAATATAATAAGAATTATCGTCATGAAGCATGATCCATACATAATTATCTGCTGGAACCGTGATTGCATAATCCTTTTCCTGCTCTGTACCAGGAGCTGCAGTAACCGTCACATTACGTACATCACCTTCTGCTTTTTCTGCTTCTTCGTACTTTTCACAGAGATCTGCTACATCCTCAGGTCTGTCCACGCCGTAGGAGAATTCCATCTTCGAAGCTTCTTCTGAAGTGCCGTCCTTATGATTCAGAATCTGAGTATGTTTCAGTGGTCTGTAATCATCCGAAGCAACCACATATTCCATAGAAATCCAGTCTCCCTCTGTGTAGGATTCTCCATCTCCCTGAGAATTCAATGCGCTCTGAGTAAGTTCTTCAGGTACCTTTGTCTGTATAATGATCGTATCACCATCTTCCTTCATATCCGTCACTTCTTCCTCTATGGTTTCATCTGTGTAAAAGCTTATAAGATCATCTGCATTTCCATCTGCTTCATCAATATACAGACAGGAGAGATACTCATCTCCTTCTTTTCCGTATTTTAATTCGCCCTCTTTATAGAGCATCTGGGTAGTACCATACATATCTACATACATCACTTCAGAATCTTCATAGTCATATACCTTTGTATTCTGCAGTATATATTCACAGGTAGCTTCATAGCTTTTATGATTGCTTACAAGACTGTCTGTTTCTCCTGCTTTCATCATCTGTTCCAGTGCATTGTCTTTTGTCAGTTCAGGTAACGTATCCGATGCCTGAACACTCACACATCCTGCTCCCAGAGTTCCCATAATCAGTGCCGTCACAATAATCATTCTTTTCTTCATTTTTTAGTCTCCTTTCTTTTGAATGTTTCTGTGGCTATATTATTTATATTATTTGAATTTAATTCCCTTGTCTATGTTTTTGCGTGAATAGTCAAAATATGGCGTAAAAAGACCTCTGTCTGGTTTGATTTTACCATCTGCCAATGGTATACTTATTTTTAATAAGTAACCTGGCCATTATCTATCTTTATGACGGGAGGGTTTTATGATAGCATTGCGTTATTTCTGCGGATTTTCTCTTCAGATTTTTCCTTATGCATTTTTCTGTTTGTATCCATTCCGGGATTGTTTCCGCCTAAGCACAAAAAAGACAATGCTCATGGCACTGTCCATTTTTATTGTAATGGTCATTCCGTTTTCTCTTATCGCACAGTTCAACATTGGCGGTGATTACAAAGAGCTGATCTCGAATGCTATTTTTTATATTGCCCTGTTACTGTTCGGAATGTTGTACTGCTTTATCATCCAGGCAAAAATAGCAGAAAAACTGTTTGTATTTTTTGTTGTAATGAGCTACGGATTCTTTGTTACAAGCACTGTTACCTTTTTGCACCGTACTTTCCGGTTCCCATCCGATTATTTTATGTATCCGCCCTTTGCACTGGCTCTCACACTTATCATAAATCTGGTTCTTGCGAAACCATTTCTCATGCTGATGGAGCGAATCCGTACTATGATCAATGCAGATCTGGAATCACGGATCTGGAAGATTCTCTGCTCCCTCCCTGCTTTGTTTATTCTGATTGCCAGCATTGCACAGTTCTCAAGCATAATAAATCTTTCCAATAATATAGTTGTCCATGTTATGTTTGTACTGTTTGCAGTATTTGCTTTCATGGTGTATGCCGTATTCTTCAGTGTCATGGGATACATCCGCAGTAAACAGGAAGAACAGCGGATTTCTGAGCGCATACTGGAAAACTACCGGAATCAGGCAGAAAACAACGAACATATTCTGGAAATACACCATGAGATCCGACATCATATGAATGCCCTGTCCTCCTATCTTAAACAGGAGGACTATGCAGGTGCCAGACAGTATACACAGAAATTTACTGAAGAAGCCGAACAGCTTCCTTTTGTCACCTACACAGCCAATGCTCTGGTCAATTCCATCCTTTCGGAATTTGCAGAACGTGCCAGCCGTTATAAAGCCATCGTGGAGTACAGTATTATCATTGGTAGAAGACTCAACATGGAAGACATTGATTTGTGCCGGATGTTGACAAATATATTGGAAAATGCAGTAGAAGGGTGTCAGAATGTTTCTGAAGGACAGCGGATCATCCGGCTGAATCTCCATTCAAAGGGAAATTTTCTGTTTATTAAATGTGAAAACTCCTGCAATGAGGATAACTTGAGAATCACGAATGGAAACTATAAATCCAGTAAAAAGAACAGTGACAGACACGGTTACGGCCTTAAGATCATCAATGGAATCGCCGAAAAATACAATGGTATACTGAGCGTACGGGTACATGATGGCTTTTTTGCTGTAACAACAACGCTTTGTCTTGACGAAAATAACGAATAATAGGAGGCTTTCACTATGTACCATATTGTCATCTGTGATGATGAACCGATTTTTTTAACACAGATATCAGAAATGATCAGCGATATTTTAGCATCCATGGGAGAATCCTGCGAGATTCGAAAATATACTTCTATTGCAGAATTAAAAAATACATTGCAGAATACTCCCAAAAACTGTGACATTCTGATTCTTGATATTATGCTGGGTGAAAACAATGGGATCAGCTTTGCAGAATGTCTCCGTGACACTGAAAACCAAATTCCCGTTATCTTCATTTCCAGCAGTAAGGAATTTGTATTCGATGCATATTCTGCTGAACCTGTAGGTTATATCCTCAAGCCGGTCAGCCGTCAAAAACTTGCAGAAGCACTAACCCGTGCAATCCGACATCTGATCCCGAAATCCATTATAATCGACACTCCGTCCAGAACTGTATCCCTTCATATCAGGGATATTACCTATATTGAAATAATCAATAAAGAACTGCAGATTCACCTTCAGGACGGTACTGTCACAAAGATATATAAGTCCCTTTCTGCAGTCCGTGAAATTTTGCCGAAAGATATCTTCGTGCAATGTCACAGATGCTACATTGTTTCTCTGTATGCTGTCCGTTCAATCAGACGCTTTGAAATCACACTGAATAATCATGAAATAATCCCGGTCAGCAAATACAGCTACCGGGATGTCCAGGAACAATTACAGCAATACGCTGCAAAATGGTTTTAATTTCTCCAAACAACTCAAAAATTATTTCATCTCTGGCAATTATCTTTTATCAGTCAATCAGCTATAAATGCAAACAGCAGAAAACGGCGGTCTTATCGACCGCCGTTTTCTCATTGATATTTTGCAACAAGCTCTCCGGCATTTGCTTTCACATCATCGGAAACAAGCCCCGGGAATTCCTCTTCCAGTTCATTCAGGATATTCAGAATATCTTCTTTTTCCTGATCGGTGCTGATAACAACCTCGCAATAGTTGATCTTCTCCATACCTGCCACCGAGGTTTCCAGCTGCATAATATAATCCACATGCGGATTCCCATATAATCGGATCAGATCCTCCTGCGACCTTGCTTTCATCTTAAAGTTCAATGCATATTTCAGGTTCCGTTTCATACTGTAATTTTTGTCAGTTCCGAGTATGCTGTCCACAAAAATAGATAGTGGATTTCTTCCCTCCATGGCAGCCGTTGTTGTTGTCATTCCGGACCATCTTGGATTAATTTCGATAATATACCATTCTCCTGCCCGGTAAACCAGATCGACTTGCACTGTTCCTTCAAATTTCAAACTCTGTGCCATATTAAGCAGTTCTTCCTGTACCTTTTCAAAATGATAGGAAGGATCCGTCACCGGACCAAATTTTACAGAGCTTAACGGATCTGTAATGCCCTCTTTTGTTACAGAAAAGGCAATCGGCGGAAGGACACTGTAACGTCCCTCTACACCATGAATTTCCGTTCCGAACTGTTCTCCCTGAATCAGTTCTTCCACCATTATATCTGAATTGTTTCGATCGGAATTAAGAAAGCTCTCTACTTCCTCATAGGAGTTCATGACTTCCACTCCGATTGACCCTGCACCTAATGTATCCTTCACAATGACCGGAAAGTTCATTTCCTTAATCCGATAAAAAACATATTCCTTATATACATTTATACTGACACCCGGATTCTTCTTCTCCGCAAGAAACAGCTCATGGTGAATATAGATTCCCTTTGCCGCTTTGACAAAGCTGCGGAACATGATATTACTACGCCACTTATCAAATGCTGCCACTGACACCAGCGTATTATTGGCAATGGTTGCAATTCCTCTTTTCTGTAATTCCTCAGCAATGAGAGCGGTCTTGATCGGTACCCAGTCAAAGGGAACGGCTCCCGATGCAATTGCTACAGCAATATCCGGCTTCTGCTGTGCAATCAACTCTGCCGTATCCTCCGCACTCATTCCACTCTCCAAAAGCACGTATTTCACCTTCTCAGGTTTTTTGCAGATTTCCCCATCTGCCACGTCAAAAATGTAAGAACCATTCAGGGGTCCTGCTACAACAAATTCGCAGTCCGGATAAAGCCGGTCCATTTCATCCCAGGTATCTGCCCGGAACGGCTGGTAGGTTGTTTTTGTTGATGAATTGGAATGTGCTGATGTTGACGCACTATAAAATACAATACGCATAATCTCTTCCTCCGCCTATTTTCTATTATTCAAACTGTGCCTGATATAATCTGGCATAGGCTCCGTTTTGTGCTAATAGCTCTTTGTGGCTGCCCTGCTCCACGATATGCCCGTTCTCCATAACCAGGATCACGTCTGCATTGCGAATTGTGGACAGACGGTGGGCAATGACAAAGCTTGTCCGTCCCTCCCGCAGCTTATCAAGTGCCTGATCAATCATGGCTTCGGTTCTGGTATCTACAGAACTTGTTGCCTCATCCAAAATGAGAATATTCGGTTTCACAAGAAATGCCCTGCAGATCGTCAACAACTGCTTTTCTCCGGCAGAAAGGCTTGACATTTCATTGGAAATTACAGTCTGATAACCATCAGGCAGTGTACTTACAAACTGATCCACGAAGGTCTCCCGGCATGCATTCCGGAATTCTTCTTCCGTGATTTCCCGTTTCAAACCATATTTCAGATTGTCTCCGATCGTTCCTTTATACACCCAGGTGTCCTGCAGAACCATTGCAATGTTCTCCCGCAGGCATGCTCTTGTAAGGTCGTGAATTTCTACTTTGTCATCAAAAATAATTTCTCCAATGTTTACTTCATAAAATCGTTCGATCAGATTTACAAGTGTTGTCTTGCCGGCACCAGTTCCTCCAACAATAGCGACCATCTGGCCCGGTTCTACAACAAGGTTCATATGTTCGATCAGCTTCCTCTCAGGTACATAAGAAAAGCTCACATCCCGGAAATCGATCTTTCCCTGCAACCGGTAACTCTCTCTGGCTTCCGGTTTTTCTTCAGCCTGATCTTCACTGTCTAACAGCTCATAGATCCGGTCAAGAGACGCTATTCCGGACTGCAGTGAAGAATACGCCTGGGACAGCTTGGAAAAGGGTGTCTGAAACTGTCTGGTATACTGAATAAATGCCTGCACATCTCCGACCGTCATCTGTCCGGATATTACCCGTAAAGCACCTCCCAATGCCACAATCACATAATTCAGATTCGTAAAGAACCGGGACAATGGCTGAATCAAGTTCGATACGGCCATAGCTTTGAAGGAAGATTCATACAACAGACGATTCTGCTTCCTGAAAGCTTCCACGAACTTCTCTTCCTGACCATAAAGCTTCACAATATTGTGTCCGTTCACACTCTCTTCCACATTACTGTTAATCATTCCGGTATAATACCACTGCTTCTGATATTCCTTACGCACAAACCTGGAAATCAGGGTCACAATCCAGCCCGAGACCGGAATAATGATCACAGTGATCAATGCCAGCCTCCAGTTAATTGCAGTCATCATGACAATCATCCCGACCAGCTGGAAAATACTGTAAATCGTATCTGCACCGGAAGAATTCAGAGTCGTGACCACATTATCAATATCATTTGTGGTCCGGCTCATGATATCTCCGTGACTGTTTGTATCAAAATAATTTAATGGCAGCGACCATAGCTTTGTCTCTACCTGACTGCGCAATTCTTTCGCCGTATCAGAGATGATCCGTGTGGAAAACCATGCGGATAGCCATTTCGATACGAACTGGATCAGAAAAATCACACTCGATATCCCTGCCCAGAAGAAAAAACGGTCCCAGTGAATGTTACTGCTTACCGGGTTTGACATATCCTGTACAATGGAATCCGTTGCATACCCCAGATACTGCGGTCCCAGCGCTGTAGCAACCGCTGAAATAATAATACTGAACAGCATAAGAGCGGTCAGCATCTTATTTTTAAAGAAGAAGAGCTTTAACAGCCGCTTGAAAGACCCCTTTTGTATGGTCTTTTTCTGCTTTGTACTCATGATGCCACCTCCTTATCTGTGGGCTGGGAAGCCACAATTTCCTGATAAGTCCGGCTGCTTTGCATGAGTTCTTCATGTGTTCCAACCGCTTCAATACGTCCCTGATTCATCACAAGGATCTGGTCAGCATCCTTAATGGTACTGATTCTCTGTGCAACAATAATCACAGCCGCATTCTGTGTAACCGGCTTCAGTGCTCTTCGCAGCTTCTGGTCTGTCCGGTAATCCAGTGCAGAGAACGAATCATCAAACAAATAGATGGAGGGTCTGCGGACAATTGCTCTTGCGATTGCAAGCCGCTGCCGCTGCCCGCCCGAAAAGTTTGTTCCCCCTTCGGAAACCTTCATCTTAAGACCACGTTCGTTTTTCTCCACGAACTCCTTTGCCTGCGCAATCGAAAGAGCCTCCCAGAGTTCTTCCTGTGTTGCATCCGGTTTTCCATCCCGCAGATTGTCCTCCAGTGTCCCCGAAAACAGGAAAGCCTTCTGCGGAACCATGCCGATTGCCTGATCAAGCTCATGCCTTAACAGCTTCCGGACATCCATGCCATCTACGAAGACCGTCCCCTCTGTCACATCTGCAAGACGTGGAATCATATCAAGCAAGGTAGTCTTACCACATCCGGTAGATCCGATAATCGCCGTCGTTTTACCCGGCTGTGCGCAGAAGGAAATGTCCTTCAATACAGGCTCCACCTGCTCATTATCCGGTGCATAGGAATACGCCACATGTTCAAAACATATTTCTCCCCGGAACTGCTCTGGCAAAAAAGCATCCTCTCTGTCCTGAATTTCACTTTCACTGTTTAAAATCTCTTCAATACGTGTAACCGATACCTCGGCTCTTGGCAGCATAATAAAAATCATGGAAGCCATCAGGGTTGCTGTCAGAATAAAGGATATGTAGGTTACGAAGCCGATCACCTGTCCAATCTGTACCTGACCGTTTCCCGCCATACGGCCGCCAAGCCAGATCAGCGAAATATTGGCAAAGCTCATTGTCAGGGTAAAGATTGGCTGCATCAGCCCTGTAATCTTACCGATGCTGGTATTAATCCTTGAAAGATCTCCGTTAATCCGTTCAAAGCGTTCCTTCTCGCCTTGTTCCTTCGTAAAGGCCTTTACCACACGGACACCGGAAATCTGATCCCTGAGTACGGTATTCATCTCATCTATTTTCGTCTGCTGTTCTCTATAATAAGGAAGGATCAGCTTTAAAAATACCACAGAAACCCCAAGCAGCAGGGGTATCGTCACAAGCAATACCACCGAAAGCTTCACGCTTTGGGACAAGGCAAGCACAAGACCTCCGATAAACATCATCGGTGCTGCAATAATCGCGGTAAATAAGAACGTAATAAACTGGGTTACCTGCTGTACATCGTTTGTTGCCCTGGTAATCAGCGTAGGAGCTCCCATGCTTCCGATCATCCTGCGTGAAAAATGCATCAGCTTCTCATAAACCTGCTCCCTCAAATCCCGTCCGGTCATCAGTGCCACCTTTGCTCCGAAAATACCAGCCAAGGTTGATAGCAGAAACTGGATAAAGGCTATTCCCAGCATGAGAATTCCCTGATGCATGATATATGCAGCATCCGCATTCGCCACACCATAATCGATCACTCTGGAATTGATTGTTGGCAGATACATGGTTAAAAAGGACTGACCAAGCTGCAGTAAAATGACCAGTATCAAAAGTCCCCTGTATGGGCTTAATACTCTTCGCAAAAATCCGGTCATGCCTGTCCCTCCATAAAATCATCAATAACGGAAGCATATGCATCCATCATCTTACGCCCCGGCATACCCGGAAATGCATTTACCTCTGCCAGCACATACTCTCCATCACCAATCATAAGATCCAGTCCGATAATCGGAAGATCAAATATGGACGCCACCTTTTCACAGAATACCTTTTCTTCTTCGGTAAGAGTCTTCTCCTGTGTAGTTCCACCCACATGTACATTCGAACGGAATTCATCAGGATTCGATGCATGGCGCTCCATCGAAAAATAATATCTGCCATGGAGAACAACAACACGGATGTCTCTTCCTTTGGAAGTAGCAATATATTCCTGTGCCACATAAGCCTGTCCATAGGAAAGAGTTGCAAAGTAATCCTTAAGCTCCTGGCCGTTATGGATCAGTTCTACACCAATCCCGCCAAATCCACTGTCCGGCTTCACAACAAATGGATAACCAAAACGACCAGACAGTGTTTCGGGATCAGAATCTTTGAAAAACACCATCGTATCAGGCACCCGTATTCCATTCTGTGCAAGTCTCTGATAAGTTGCAATCTTACTTCTTGCGACCTGAAGCTCACGCAGATTTAAAATAGATGGAATTCCCGCATCCTGAAGCATATTCTCCAGAATAAATCCATCCGTGGATCCAAGCAGTGGCCAGAAATAATCCGGCTTTTCCATTTTTTCGCCCAGACAGATGATCGCAAGCTCCCCGTTCCTGCAAATTTCAATCGTGGAATATTCGCAGAAAAGTACTTCCTTATCTTTACCTATCAGTGCCTGCATCTGCCTTCTTCCATTTGTCTTAACATCTTCCACAGTACTGTCCTGGCTTGCTACTAAAGCTAAAATTTTCATAGACTCCTCCTTTTACTTATTTTACAAGCTCCACCCCGTATTCTGTCTGACTGAAAAAAAATTTCCGCTGCAGTTCATTCCGAATGATGTGCACAGGCTTCAGCTGTGCCGGCGCAATTCCCTTCATTATCATCAGATCACGATATAAGCTATATGTCTCCGGCTCTAAGATATTTAACTTAGTTGGCGCACAGATTCCTTTTGCCACCTTATCTCCCATGGACGGATTGGCCTTAGCAAGATTCCTCTCCAGAAAAAAGCGGATTTCCTTTGCTTTCATCCCCTCCGGAAGGCTTTCGATTTCCATAAAATAAGTATAACGTGGAGGAACATGTTCAACATCCGGATATACTGTAAAATCAATCATGTCAAAGCCAAGCTGCTTTGCTGTATCCTCTGCGGCAGTCCTGAGTGCCACTTCTGTTGTCTTCTCCCCCATAACACTGACTGTCTGATCAATACGTCCGATGAATTCCAGAATCGGCAGATTCTTATATTTTCCTGCAATCTTTACCGCATCACGCATACGATACCGGTAAAAACCGGAAAGATTCGTAACAATCACTTCATATTCTTTACCTGTCTCAATCTGATCTATCGTTACTATTTTGGAGAAATCATCATCTGCGTCTGTCGGCAGAAATTCATAGAACATACTGTCCGGAACCGGCACGCTCTTCTCATCATTTAACCGGTACGGGACACTGATCATGCCTTCAGATGCATTAATTCCGGTAAAATAACGGGCTATTTTTTCTCCCATATATTTCTCTTTGATCTTATCAGCATAAACCTTAAATCCACCGGAACCGACACCGGTAAGGAACTGTGCATGAGGCCACAGCTTCGGTACAATCGGTTCCTCAAACCCCTGCATGAAAATTCCCCTCAGTTCCTGCGCTCTCTCCGGCATGGGCTGAATTTTCTTTAAGAGACTGGAACGGACTTCCTCTGACATTTTAATACCCTGATCAATCGTTCCCTGTTCAATATCATTAACCAGAAGCTCCCAATTCTGTTCCATATAACGCAATACTTCCAGTAAAAATCCAAGAAAGTTCGCTGCCATATTCGTAAGATCCTGGTCCATCAGTCCGAAACGTGCATGCAGATATCTGGTGTTGGTTTCCGATTCCGGATAAATTGCTTCATCGGGAGATGTAAAACTCATTCCGAGGTAAGGGCGGAATTCACCGATCATTTTTACTGACAAAGCTCCATAAGTAACACCGCTTTTCACGTGCTGGATCTCTGCAATGGATTCCGCAATGGACATATTCCGTCCGTTGATCCAGTCTTCTCCGAGTTCTTTTGCGACCAGCCCCATACGGTAGGGACCATTATACTTCTGAAAAACCTGAAAAGCCTCTTCCGTCAACGGTATACGCTTGGGATTTCCAACCGTTCCTGAAGACTTGTTATAATGTACAACCTTACCGGAGGTAATCAGATTCTCCTCCCCATCCTCACTCATTCTTAAAATATAGCCTGCATAATCATCGTATACACTGACCGGAACCTTCTTCTGGTATTCTTCTATGGAATGAATATCCGCAAAGCCATATTTCCTTCCATATTCCGTATCCTTATTCTGTTCCAGAATCCTTAAAAGCAGCTTTTCATTTTCCCCCATGGGATCCTCTGCCATCCGATTCAATGCTTCCACTACCGGTATTCCCAATTTGATCTGTTGCAGATTTCCCTGTCCGGCAGGTGTTAATTTTCTCTCTTCAATTGCCATATTCTTTTCCCCATTTTCATCCGTCTTTTATTGTTCGACTGTCAAAATACTGTCAAATCCGGTCGCTTCAAATACTTCCATAATAATTTCATTGACATGCTTTACAACCATACTTCCCTTTGCTGCATTCATTTTCTTCTGACAGGATAAAAGCACTCTTAATCCGGCACTGGAAAGATATGCAAGATCGGTAAAGTCCAGAACAAGCTCGGTAACTCCATCAAGCTTTTGGAAAATCTCCTTCTCAAATTCCGGTGCTGTTGCAGAGTCCATTCTTCCTTCCAAAGCAACCTCCATTTTCTTTCCCTGTGTTTTAACATCAAATTTCATTGATTTAACCCCCTCCATTATCCTTTTATACCATCATAGCCTGAGAACTTTTTACTATATCTGGTAAAAACTTTCTCTATTTTTCTTCCTTCTTTTAACTATTTTTATATCTATATTATATATATTATTTGAATTCAGTTTCTCCGTCTATATTTTTGCGTGAATAGTCAAAATATAGCGCAAAAAGACATCCATCTGATTTGATTTTGCCGTTTCGGCGATAATGGCGGGCGGTACATTTCCAAGGAAGAAATTGAAATCCAAGGGACGTTCGCATTTCCGAAATAAAAAAGTTTCTTTTTAAAATAGAACCAGCATTCGTCAATAGGCTTATTTAAATGCGGTCATTTTTATAAATCTTCTGGTTTCCAACAAAACAGCAACTGTTTTCTGTCATAAACCGATTTATTTTGTAGTTTGCATTGGAGGATATTCACTAATATGCCCTTAAGTTGACGCTAGGTTGACCACATTGAGGTTGTACCTTTTTGAAACTGATTGCTGACGGATTCTTTAAAAGCTTCTTTATATCCATTGATCAGTGAGAAATAACCGATTTTAAGCAACATCCTTCTGGCATATTCTTTGTCAGTAATTATCAGATCTTTCTTTTCTTCCAGAAAAGTAATCTGTTCATCATATGTTGAAAATTGCTTTTTCTCCAAGTTTTTCACCACCTCTCACCAGTTTTAATATTTTGTTCGTATAAATAACGAAAGGCCCCCGAAGGAGCCTTCCGGACTATGGGCTTCTCAAGTTTCCATAGTGCGATCACTAGGTACATCATAGCCTTTCCAAACAGATTTGCCAAGGAGAACATACCCGTTTTAGTTTATGTTCGTCCATGCCAAATAATGCATTTAAGACAGTTCAGCAGAGTGCGAAAGACGCGGTCATAAAAACCATTCCATCTTCTCCCTCACATCCGCATGCTTCAGATAAATAACATTAAATTCTCTGACTATGGGCTCACCCTTCAGTGTAAAGATTCCAAGCTCCGGGTCGCTTTTGGCAAGTATTTCATATACAAATGAGATTCCATACCCGGACTTGATCAGGTCGATGATCATCTTAAAGCTGGAAATACATATATGCCGATGAAAACGCTCCAAAGATTCATTATGCTCAAGAAGCTTTTCCTCCAGGATAGCCAGCGTTCCGGAGCCTTTTTCGCGATGGATCAGAGTTTCTTTCAGAATCTCCTCTACAGATACTTCACGGCCTGCAAAGGGATGATCCTTCGGGCAAATCCCCACAAAAGGTTCCCGTCGATATAACTGGCTTCCGAATCTGTTTTTGTCAAAAAATCCTTCTATGATAGCATAGTCCAGAGTATTTTGTTCCAATAGATGCAAAAGATGCTTTGTATTATCCACGATCAGAGTCAGTGCCGTATCCGGCTGATTTAAAAAATCGTGAATCCTGTCTGTGATCACATAGTCACCAATGGTCTTGGTTGCACCGATACGCAGTTCCCGGAGACCATTGTTTTTTATCTTTTCCCTGAGAAAATTTTCACGCTGCTGAACCGATCGCAGGTAATCCTCCAGCATCTGCGCTGCAGGGGTCTTGGTCAGTTTTCTGTTTTCATAAAGAAAAAGACGGCAGCCATATTCCTTTTCCAAAAACTGGATATGCTGGGTAACTGCCGGCTGGGTAATATGTAACAGCTCTGCCGCCTCCCTGTAATTCATAACATTGCATACTGCCATAAAGGTTTCCGTTCTGTGATCTAACATAATCTTTTTGAACTCTCCCATTCTATTGATATCAGATTTTCATAAGTATTACTTATCTTATAATAAAAACTCATAAATTGATTTTATCATTCATAAAGCCTATAATCAACAAAAGAAACGCCGTATACATCAGAGAACAATAACGGCAGCATAAAGGAGATACTGAATCATGAATGAGGAAAAGCCAGTAACATCTGACAACAAAAAACTGAGTCCCGAGGAAATCAAGCGGGTAAAGGGTCTGGGATGTCTTCAGGACAAACGATATGATGACATCTTTAATATTCGGGTCATCACAGGAAATGGACATATGACCACAGATGAACATCGTGCCATTGCAGACGCTGCAGATAAATTCGGAAATGGCCAAATCGCTATGACAACCCGCCTGAGTATGGAAATCCAGGGAGTTCCTTATGATAATATTGAGAAAACTATTGCCTTCCTTGGAGAACACGGCCTGATGACAGGCGGAACCGGAGCCAAAGTGCGTCCTGTTGTCTCATGCAAGGGAACAACCTGCCAGTATGGTCTGATTGATACCTTTGCACTCAGCAAGAAGATCCATGAGCATTTTTATGTAGGTTATCACGATGTAGTGCTCCCGCACAAATTCAAGATTGCAGTTGGCGGATGTCCTAATAACTGTGTAAAGCCTAATCTGAATGATATGGGAATTATAGGTCAGAGGATCCCAAAACCGGATGTTGAGAAATGCCGGGGATGTAAGAAATGTCAGATTGAAAAAAGTTGTCCTGTCCATGTCCCGAAATTAGTTGACGGTAAACTTTACATTGATCCTGAAGAATGTATCCATTGCGGACGCTGCAAGGGAAAATGTCCTTTCGGCGCAGTACCGGAATATCAAAATGGTTATAAAATCTATATCGGAGGCCGCTGGGGTAAGCGAATCTCACACGGTCAGGCTCTTACCAGAATTTTCACAGAGGAAGAAGAAGTAATGGCAGTCATAGAAAAAGCAATCCTTCTCTTCAAAAATGAAGGCATCGCAGGAGAACGATTTGCAGATACTGTGAAACGTCTCGGATTTGAGTATGTGAATAAGAAATTGATTGGCTAAGCATGATGAATACTTCCGCAGAGCTTCCCCCCGGTGTGATATAGTTTCGTACATCCCACCGGGTAAAAAGTATCTGCCTGGTACAGCACATGAGATTATATATCATGACTCAAGCAAAGTTCTATTTCATAAAAATAGTAATCTGGCCCATGAGCCCATATGGTTTTAACACATAATCTGACGTATAAAACCTTCCCGTAGTTCTAAAATCTTCCCAACTTATACGGCTGCATCCGGTATAAGTCTGGTGAAATGGTCCAAACATATTTCTTGGACTTCCAACCACACACAATTCAATTGTGTTTTCCCTGTCCAGAAGATAATCCGTAATATCAACTTTTCTTGCAGAATCTTTTAAAAGATATGTAACAGACTTTTTATTCACTTTTAATTCTATAAGAGTTGCTTCAAATTCTCCCATATCCAAAATATATCTATGCTCTTCTTTTTCCTTTGGCGGAACTGCGAATTTATAGACAATAGAACCAGGATAATGATAATAACCTTGCGAGGTCCAGTCCCCAAAGTGTAAGGTACTGCGTTCCTTTGTCAGAGCACGGTCTGTATCTACAGCAAAATCACCGATAATAAAAATATCCTCCAGTTCCATTTCATGTGAATACAAGCCATCAATGGTCAGAACATGTTCTCCTGCTGAAAGTTTTGGAAGTTCCCACTTTTTCATAGAATGATCCATAAAAAATTCATTTGTAAGTTTTGCCTTTTCACCGTCCAGGCATACGATAAACTTCTCTGATTTTTCAATAACAGCAAAACAAGTTGTTTCTATATCTTCTTTCACTTGAAACCGAAATCTTAAACCAAAAGGTGTTTGATCCTGTTGATTCTTTTCTCCCAGCCAGAAATATCTTTGTGGAACTCCGTTATAATAAATCTGGCGCATATTCAGTCTCTCTCTGATGTCCTTCTGCGCTTTCCAGACATCCGTTTCCTCACCGTAAATCTTATCTTCCACATAATAAGAACAAGAATCCAAAATAAGAACATTCTCCATAGTTCTTTTTATCTCTGCTTTCGGACCTAATATGGCAAAAACCGGATCAGCAGAATGAGGATGCTTATATGGAAATGTCACATGTTCACCAATTTCCAAGGATACACCAGAGCTTATTTCATTATCTTGTGTCAGGTCAGCTTTCACTTTGTCTGAGTTCCACGTCTTTACCAACAAAATAACTGTCTGAGCCGGTTCCAACTCCAGAAAGAAACGCATTCTTTCTTTTTTACTGATTTCTATATCAAGCTCTTCCATATTATTTGTCCACGGCTGGTAACACCAAACTGTTCCTACTTCCGGAAAATCTACCATGATTGCATGCTCATTTTTTCTGTCATTATTTACCACGATCTGTAAATATCCCTCAGAAGTTTTTTTCGTCATAAGAAGAATATCTTTATCTTCTACTCCCTCTTTCGTTTTTATTTTTATGTTCCAGTCCAAGCTATTCTCAAGTTCCTGCGGAAGTTCTTCATAACTCTCAAGCTGTTTGATATCTGTAAATTTTTCCCACTCTATCTGCTCTGCTTTTTCTCTGGATCCCTCTACCATTTCAGGAAAGTCACCTATCCACAAAACTTTTCCTCCCTGTCTGGAATATTCGTAAAGTAATCTTACTGTACTTTCAAACAAAGATACTACCTTAGGAACAACTACCACCTCATAAGCTGCCTGATTGATCCAAAACCTTCCTTGTTCCACTCTGCCATCTTCTTCTATCAGCATTTCATCTCCAAAATCAAAATCCATATGAAATGCCATAAGTAATTTGGCCAGTCGATTATATTCTTCCCCCCATTTATTGAGATCTGTAATATGTTTATCCATCCATCCCATATTCATCTCAATATGGTTGAAATCCTCATCAAAACTGCTCCTGCTTTTTGTCCAGATGGAAGACATCGGATGAATTACAAGAATTTTTCGCACAACTTCTCCCATACTTTCACACATAGATAAACGTGAAAAATAATCTTCCATCTTTTTATTGTAATCCCACCAGGTAGTTTGATAGCTGAACACCGGTGGATAATCTCTTTTTCTGCAACCCGAAATAGAATACTGCGCAAGATGCTGACAGCGCCTGTCAATTCCCATTACATATTGCCAGTCTCCAAGCCATTTTTGACCATCAAACCCAAAATCCCATCCTGTACATCCATAAGTTTCGGAAATTGTATGCTTTTTCCCATACTGATGCGCCACACTTGTGCACTGCTTCACTGTAAGATACTCTTTTGTCTGTTCTCCCAGCAGATCAATCCCTGGTCTATGAATATATTTATACTGAGGCATTGCCGCACCACATACCCTTGTCTGATATCCCAGATCATTTTCGTACAACATGTGTCCGGTAAGTTCAAGCCCTTCTTTTTCACACCATTCATAAATTTGTTTCATATAGGATTCCTGGAAAAGTTCAGCAATTGTTCTCCAATAATCATGGCGGATTTGTTCACATCCTTCCCCATCGTAAAACAGATAAGGTAACAATTCCCAAAAATCATATCCTCTCTTTTCCCGAAAATACCGCGGTAGATCATCGGTCCAGGTAATCCAGGGGCGTCCTTTTGTAAAAACAGAATAGAAATCGCAGCAGTTCGGTTCATCTGTAAAAAAGCCTTTTATGGTTTTTCCAAATTCATCTTTAAAATGTTTTTTGTAAGACTCATGTGTTAATTGAAGAAATTCCTGTACCGCTTTGGGATTTAAATTATCCGTTGGTGCATAACCGTTATACCATTCGCTGGTCCCGGAAATTTCTCTTCGCAGAATCAGAATTTGGCTTCCGCTATCCTGTAATGATTCCTCACAGATTCCATTTTTCAGCTTTAAAATCTTATATCCGCTTGTCCAGATTGTATAAATCCTCAGAATTTTTCCGTCTTCATATTCTTTTTCAGTGTCAAAAGCTCTGCCTTTTTTAACCGCTTTTTCTATTTCTTCTGATGACATCAACTCCATGGTTAAGCCTTTCGCCGAATATTCCCTTGGATTTGCATGACTAACTAATCCTCCGGCGCATCCTGATGGCCATTTGTCTTCATCATATATCCAGACTTCCATGTCTTTTTCTTTTGCTTCCCAGACAGCCACATCGACCTGTTTCATCCAGTCTTCTGAAAGATAAGGGGTCTCTAATCCTTCCCTGGAATGAATAAAAAATCCACCCATTCCCTTATCAGACATTTCTTGTATCTGAAATTTTGATTCCTGCTCATTTATCTTCTCATTCCATGCCCAAAAAGGCGCACTTCTGTATTCTTTTCCAGGATTTTCAAATACTTTTTTCCAGTCATTTCCCATTAATCAGTCCCCTCTTCTATCCAGTAAACAGGAGTTGCCAGCACTCCCATCTGCTCCAGCTGGTATTCATAGCTCCATTTATTGCCTGTAGTTCTCCACAAATTGGGGCCATACCATGATTCTGTTCGATCTGCATTATGGACAACACCAAAAGTATTACTTCTGTTTCCATAAACTTTTATAGTGATTTCATGTTCTCCCTTTTCGACTTTTCCTAAATTTTTTCTATAGGGTGCCATGAACAAAGAACCTTTGTTTTCACCATCAAGAAATACTTCAAGAAGAGCACCTTTATAATGACTCACTTCAAGATTCATAATGCCCGCCTCTGTACTAACTTTACTCTTATATTCCAGATTTCCGCCATAGAATGCCAGATTTTGTGTGGTAATATTTCCGTAATACAATCTTGCGGGAAGATTGGTTATAATTCCATACTTTCCTATGGTTTTTACTCCAAACTCACCAAGAAGATACATCCATTCCACATTTGTTTTTCTTCCAAAAGGAATTTTCACAAACAGTGTATTCTCGCCTTTTTGAAGCTTTTTCAATTTACAGGTACGGATACTTTCATCTACGTAAAATCCGGAATCTGCATACTCTACTGCCTTCCCATTCCAACATATTTCTGCTGTTTCAGGATGCTCCATTGCAAGCTCCACTTCATTCATTTCAACTTCTGAATATATATGAAAGCGCAATTTCAGTACATGTTCTGGCTTTTGCTCATCTTTTTCAATCCAAGGCTGGGCAAGTGCTTCCATACGAAGGGGATAATGAAGTTTTTCCCTAAACAGATTATCAATACGCAAAAGTTCTTCTCGCTCCTGCCACTCTTCTTCATCAAATGCATATTGAGCCATATCCAAAAGCAAGGAATTATGTTCTTCAAGCCTGTACTGAAAAGGTTCCGGTAAATTTTTTTGGTTCTGCGGAATCTTAAACACTTCCTCTTTTGCCACATTGTCCACTGCATTTACAGGGTCTGCCTTCTTACTGTTTTCTATAGCAATCAATTTCAGTAATAAGCTGTCATGAAGGGATGCAATGTGATGTATGATAGTATTCCCATCCTTGATTGCAACCTTTACCGAATAAATCTTTCCATCCATGGTATCATAACAAACCGCCTGATACTCCCCTTTTATTTTAATATCCCATCTTTCATTCCATGCAATTGCTTCATTTCGCGGCTTGTCCACATGGCAAATAAACAGCCATTTGTTATCTCCATCCTGGCGCATTTGATAAAATAGGTTATCTGCCTGATTCCCGTTTTCTTTATGTTTCATCCTGGCAGGATCTACCCCGTCCAGAGGAAATACATCTATACTGAGTTCTCGTTGAGGCTCCAGTACATTCATAAGGCTTACCCGGTTAAATGGAATATGTATTGATTTTTCTTCCAGATCCTTCACCCTGTCACTTGGCTCAGCATCTACAAACCCGGCAATTTCCCCCATAAACACAACTTTACCACCAGATTGGATGAAATTTTCCAGTTTTTTCACTGTGCTGTTACGTAGGGTAGCGCATTCAGGGACTACTACCACCTCATAATCCATTTTGCCAACAGAGAACTTTCCTGGTTCCTGATCATTATTTTCGCAGTCTTCTTCTGCCAGTAAGGATTCTGATATGAAATCAAAATCAATCAATCCATACAGCATCCATTTAATCAGATTTTCAAAATTTTCTTCTAATACCTGCCGTCTCAGCGAAGTTTGTTCCTTATTCCCCCAATACATCCAATATGATTCCACAGGATGAATCATGCCAACACGCACACAGGGCTTTCCACGTGTCAGTGCAGTATTTAACCTTGCAAAATGATCCTCAATGATGCTGTATTTTTCATACCAGGGAGAATGTCGTCCAATACATGCCGGATAATCCCTTTTCCCTTCTCCTTCCATGGACATCCACGTAAGATGCGGAACACGGAAGGTTACTCCAAGAGCAGCCTGCCAATCCCCTGCAAGTTTATGGTTTCTGAAATCAAATGTCCATCCGGTCACACCATATAACTCACACATTACCCCTTCCCGGCCCTGCTGCCTTGCCACACTCTGTGCCTGCTTCAATGTAGAAAGTTCTCTTCTGTCACAAAGCATATCTACACCCGGCATTCCGAAATTTTTCATAGGACGCATACATTCGCCAATTGCCAATGTCTGAGAATACAGTGTCCACTCATTAAGCATGTGCCCTGTAAGATAAATATTATGTTTCTGGCACCAATCTCCTATCTGATCACCAAATGCTTCTGAAAAACGTTCCAATACATGATCATGATAATGATATCTCACCTGCAGTCCTGTCTGATCTTTCGTTTCCCAGAAAACCTCCGGTAATCTTTCAATCAGAGAATAACCATATTTCTGCTGAAAAGTTATGTCAAAATCATCTGTAAAAGGTGTAATAACCGGCTCCTTGTCAAAAGGCGTTATCAACATTCCTTTATGAGTCGTCTGTGGCTCATCTGTAAAAATACTCTTTATTTCGCTCCCAAAATCATCGCCCAGATGTTCATAATACTGCTCATGTGTAATATCAAGGAATTTACGGATTGCTCTTTTATCCAGTGTATTTACATATGCCTGATTATTAAACCATGGGGTATCGCCTGAAACCTCTAGGTATGCCTCCCATATATTTTTATCATTTTCCGGTATTTTCTCAGAATACTGATAGGACTTTAAAAAACCGTCTTCATTCAATATGATTTCATAATATCCCAAATGAGTACGATTTTTACTGCGAACCGCTTTTGCCGCAGCCATATAGCCCTCTTCCTCCGTCTCTTTATAGCCAAGAGGTGATAATACTAAAAACCGGGTTCTGTTTTCCGGATTTTTTGTTACAAGCCCCCCTGCACTGCCGGACGGCCACCGATCCTCATCATAAAGATAACAAAGAAGCCCTTCTTCCTTTGCTTTTTTTTCACAGGCTTCCACACAGGAAAAAAATTCTGTCCCAAGATATTCCGTATCCAGCCCCACTCTGCAATGAATGTGAAATCCACCCATTCCCATTTTTTTGAACTGTTCCACCTGATCAACAAGTTCTTTTTTATTTAATTTTTTATTCCACGCCCAAAAAGGTGCTCCTCTATATGCTGCACCCGGATTTTCAAACAATTCTTCTCTTAATTCTGGTTCTTCTTTTTCCTTATAAAACATCATTTCTTCCCTCTCTTTTGCGATATTCAATAGGAGTAAACGTAGTTGCCTGTTTAAACATACGGAAAAAATATTTTGGATTTGGATACCCGACTTCTTTTGAGATTTGCTCCACACTCATTTCTGTCTTATCCAGAAGCTCCTTTGCCTTTCTGATTCGTATTTCCATCAGATACACATTCAAACCTTTTTCCATATGTTGCTTTAAAATATTGCTGCACTGAGCTGCAGACAGATAAAATTTTTCTGCCAGAATCTGCAACGTTATTTTTTTATAATAATTTTCCTGTATATATTTGCATATCTGCTCATAAATATAGTCATCACTATGATTTTTACGCTGAATAGAAAGAGAAATCAGGTTTGCATATCCGGAAATCTCTTTTTCCATTTTTGTCAGATCATTGCAAAAACGATATCTTGTATAAAATACACTCATAATATCATCTGTTTCAACCTGATTTTCAACTGCCCACTCATCAATTCTGGACAGAATCTTTTTGCAGGAATCTCCTATTTCCCTTAAGGTATCTGTCTCTATAGAAAATCGTTCAAAAAATTGTTGCATAGCCTTATGGCTTCCTTCTGTTTCATATTTGAACGTCACCATTAAATCCTGGATTTCATCGTCTGTATAAATTTTTCTCTTCTGACCGGAATATTCTGTGTCATAAAAAATTTTCATGCGATCTGCAAGCCTGATATTACGAAGCATTTTCTCATTTGCCTGGTAAGCCCGGTAAATCTGTGAAATCTCATGAATCTTTTCACTTACTGCCCCATAGAATTTCCCTGTATGGTTTCGTATTTTCATTGCAGAAAAGAATTCCGGAATCACATCTATGATCTTTGCAGCCTGCCATTCTTCTTTTACTGTGAAGAGAACAAAATACTGCCCATATATATTTTTATTTTCATAACATATATAGTCGCAATTTTCCCATAACCGTTTTGTGCATTCCCTGAGAATATTCATCTCATCCTGAACATTCGTATAAATAGTAATAAGAACATGCCAGTTGTCCCTGCAAAATCCCTGTTTGCCATTTTCTTCCTCATTCCAAGGCTCTGTAATTACTTTTATAAATTCCATATCTTCCTGGCTTTGTTCCAGATCTGATATTTTTTCGCGCATTCTGGTAAGGTTTTTATTTTGCTCAATGCGAGATACTGCTTTTAATAGCTGTTTTTCTATTTCCTCAGTTGAAAATGGTTTTAAAACATACCCCACTACTCCATGTTCAATGGCCTGACTCATATAATCAAACGCTTTATAACCACTAATTACGATTACCGGAATATCCGGATGGATTTCATGAAGATTTTTCAGAAACTCCACACCATCCATTTTTGCCATTTTCATGTCTGTAATAATAATATCCGGTGTGATTTCTTCAAGAAGCTCTATTCCTTTTTTTCCGTTTTCTGCTTCTCCTATGCATTCAAATTTCTCACTTGAAATCTCTTCAATTTTACTGATCAGACCCAGTCGAATCAGTCTTTCATCGTCAATAATTATATATGTATACATTTATATGGCTCCTTACCCATCACAAATAGTAAATGTAAAATCATACAAGTCCCTATTTCATCCATTTCTCTAATCAGATCCATGGAACATGCAAGGTTACTATGGTCCCTTCTTCAGGAGTACTGTCTATCCACATTCCATATTTCTCTGTAAACAGAAGCTGGATTCGTTCATGAATGTTTTTAAGTCCGATGTTAAAATATTTTTCTTCTTCCTCCTGCGCTGTTTTGTCATATATTCTTTTCCGCACACATTCCAGTGTTTTCTCATCCATTCCAGTCCCATTATCCTTCACAACAATACACATATCGCTGCCTTCATGTTTTGCTGCAATAAGAAGTTTCCAGGGAAATTCTTTGCCCGACATTCCGTGCTCAATTGCATTCTCTACAATAGGCTGAAGCATATATTTCATAACCTTTCTCTTGGAAACTCCCTCTTCCAGGTCCAATTCCAGCTTGATTTCATTTCCAAAACGCACTTCCTGAATATTCAGATATCTCTGCATCTGACCGATCTCTTTTTCCAAAGTAATATAATCTCCATCTATATCCATAGTATAGCGAAGCATATCCCCTAATGATTTAGTCATAATAACAATCTGCTTATTGCCTTCCAGTTGTGCAAGACAGGAAATATTTTCCAACGTATTAAAGAGAAAATGAGAATTAATCTGCGATGTAAGATTTCGAAGTCTGGATTTCAATATGTTTATCTGGCTTTCGTATTTTTCTTTGATCAACATATCAATCTGGTTCAACATCTTTTCGTAATCAGCATAGAGAATTCCTATTTCATCCTGCCTGCCTTTGTACTCATTATTAAATTGAAAATTCTGGTCAGATACATTGTCCATTATTTTTGCCAGATGCACAATGGGACTGATTGCCTGTCTTTCCATCCACAAGGAAATAAAAAGTACAAATATCAGATCCATCCCCAACAGTAAGAACATGATTCGCCTGTTGTGAACATAATTATCATAAAAAGATTTCAGGGATAATACACTGACAACCCTCCAATTATTAAAATCCAGTTCACTATATGCTGCTGCCTGTGTTTTATCATTCAGATTATGGATAATTCCCTGCTTTTTTTCATCCGAAAGCTTTAAGGCAGAAAAATCATATCCTTTTGTATCAGATCCATAGATTACATTTCCTTTTTCGTCTACTATTACGCTGGTTCCCCACGGAAGTGAATTTTCTTCTTTAATATTATCAAAAAATGTATTTTTGCATACAACTGCCAACACGGTATAACCATTATCCTTAATATTTTTAAACTTTCTGGCAGCCAGAAAACACTCCTTTCCTTGTCCATACAGATTCTTCTTCAATTCAACAAATTTTGCAATTTCCACACTGTTTTTACTCTCTGTCAATTCCTGATACCATTGATCTGTCTTATAGGTTCTCTCAATTCCATAATCAAGATTTTTCATATAAGAATAGACATGCCCATTGCTGCAAAACAGATAGACGCCATCTGCATGACTGGCATTCTCCAGGAGATTCGAACAAACATATTTGAACATTCTATAATTTTTCAGTCTGTTACTATATGTAGGTTCTTTTTCTCCCCCTTCCTGCTGCGCAATATTGGTGATACAGTTAATATTGTCATAAGTACTGAAAATCAGAGAACTGATCAAGTCTCTTACATCTTCATAATTTCGGTTAATATCAGCAGAAATTCTGTGAATTTCATTTCGACTGGCACTTTCCACTTGTTTGTTATAAAAAGTATTATTATTAAACTCTGTATAAACTCCAAAAAATAAAACCGGTAAAATGGATACAGACAATAAACACATAATATATTTTAACCGGATACTCTTTACTAATTTCATAAAAAACCTCCTGCGCTTGCATTATCTTACCATTATACCGTATTTTATTTTTAATGACAAAATTGTTTTATTTTTTTAATTTTTATAAAATTAACCTTTCACAGCACCTACTGTCAAACCACCTACAAAATATCTCTGAAGACATGAATATACGATCAGAATCGGAATCGCACTCAAGAAGCAAGCTGCAAATAACATATTCCACTGTGTAGCATTTTCCATATCTCCAATAAAGTTCAGCATCATGAGAGGAAGCGTCTTTTTGGTTGGTGTTGACAAGAACAGCATACCAAAGAAGAAATCATTCCAGATTGGAACTCCCTGTGTAATCACCAATGATGAAAGAGCCGGTTTTGTCAATGGGATGACAATTCTTACAAATGTAAAAGGAATGCTCGCTCCGTCAATACGCGCTGCCTCCTCCAGACTGTAAGGTACACCTGATTTAATAAAATTGGTGTAAAGAAAAATGGAAAAAGGCAATGCTGCTGTTACATAAAGTGCGATTGGTGCTGCAATCGTATTTCCAATTCCAACCTGATTTACTACCTTATACATTGGAATGATGGACATCTGTGCTGATACAATCATACCTGCAAGGAAGAAAATCTGTAAAAAGCTCCCCAGTTTTCCTCTTAATCTTGCGATCGCATATCCGGCCATGGAACAGAATGTAAGTAAAAGAATCACACTGATCACAGTAATAAGGATACTGTTTTTCAGAGAGCGGAAATAACTCATCTTACCAAATGCAGTTTTGTAGCTCTCCAGGCTTGGTGCATGGAATAAGTGCAGATAATTGGAAGTATCTCCCATTTCACGGAAGGAGCCAAAAAGTGCAATGATGATAGGGGACAGGAAAATCAGGAAAAAAACTGCCAATCCAATTGTCACCCAAACTTCTGTACTGGATTTCTTTTTCATTATGCCTCAAGCTCCTTTCTCTTCATAAATGTAAGTGTTATCACCGAAATGATCAGAATAAATACAAATGCCATAGCAGCCAGTGCTTCTGCCTTACCATACTGCATTTCCACAAATGCCATTTTGTAAATTGTATACATCAATGTTGCGGAAGATTTTCCCGGACCACCCTTTGTTAATGCAAATATATAATCGAAAGATTTAAAGCCACCGATGAGACCAAGCATGACATTTACAGTGATCGTATTTGCCAGCATAGGAATCTTCACATAACGGATTGCCTGCCAACCATTACATCCGTCAATTTTAGCTGATTCAATAACTTCCTCTGAAATATTCTGCAGACCTGCAAGATAAATGATTGTCATAGTTCCGGAAGTTTTCCAGGTCTCTACAAATGCAGCTGCAAAAAGTGAAGTTGCTTTAGATCCCAGAAGATTTGGCGCATTAGATGATCCAAACAGATTAAAAATTTCAGAGATCATTCCATAATGCGGGGCGTATACATAGCTCCACAAAAAAGCTACAACAATGGTACTGAAAAGTGCAGGAATATAGAAGATCGTCCTGAAAACACCTCTTGCCTTCAGCTTCATATTCAGGATCATTGCCAAAGCAAGTGCCTGAATGTTTCCCCAGATAACCACGAACAATGTGTATTTTATTGTATTTCCCATGGAATTAAACAATGTTCCCTGTTTGATCAGATTTGCATAGTTTTTCATACCTACAATATCAAAATCACCCATTCCTCTCCAGTTTGTCAATCCATAATAAAATGACATTAACACCGGGGAGATCCAGAATACAACATAGAATAATAATGCCGGAATTATAAATGCTAAAAGAATATTTCTTCTTTTTTTACTCATAATTAGCTCCTTTCGTTTTTTCTATTTCTGATTTTATTTTTTGATGTAACTATGGATTTTGTCTCACGTAATTATGTCTTTGATTAAGTAAGGCATCTGTAATATGATATGATACCTCTAAAGTAGACAGGTTAAATAACCAAAATCTACTTTGGAGGTATTTTTATGGGTAGAAAACCCAAGTGTACAGTTGAAGAAAAAATTGCTGCTGTTGAGGATTACC
>NZ_JACOQG010000026.1:0-52762 GCF_014297245.1 Blautia difficilis
GGAAACCCCTCTGTCACTTCTTCCCTCAGCAAAAAAGTTACATACCGATCTGCCTTTTTTTGCCAAAGAATACTGGATTTTGGAAATAAGGAACTCATTTCCGCTGGTATAGTAAGCCCACGTTGTTCCTGTGGAAGTGTTTGCGTATGCTGCACCCGTGAATAAAGATACGGATTTTCAATATACCGACGCAGCTTGTCCCTTTCAATCAAGTCAAAAGATACAATGCAACAGTTACCTCTGCTATCCTTTGTTAATAACGCTTTTACTTCCCACATATGTCAACAGGAAATAACTTCCATATACGAACACAATAAATATTGATGTTACAAGGATCGTGGATGCTACATTCATATCTCCAAACACCTTAATAACTTCACGGCTTGCCACCGTCAAGCCGACGACTGAATGAATCACAGCCAGTAAAAGTGGAAGCAGATAATAGCTGAGAATTTGTATAAACAGTGCACGATTCAGTTCCCGGTGTTCTACACCCAGTTTTTTTAGGAGCTTGTATCGTTCTACATTGTCAGTGGCTTCGGAGAGCTGCTGAATAGCAAGGATTGCTGCACAGGCTATCATAAATACAATACCAAGGTAAATTGCCAGAAATGCTATGATTGCCTTTGTAGTGACCGAGGATTCATATGCCTGCTGCTTTCCTACATAATAGGCAAAGGCACATTCTCTTTTGCTCTTTTTCTGATAATTATCCAGCAATGTATCAAATTCTTTTGCTGCGTCTTCACTCACGCACTGTACATTCCATATCATCGTATCGACATTCATATTTTTCATCCATGTATCTGCGACTACAAATATGATTTGGCCCATGTCACTATTTGACATGGTAAATTCTTCAGCTTCATTCACCGGAGAAAGTACATTTTCCTCAATAGTAAGATTGATACTTTTATCATGAAATTGTTCTGCAAGTCCACGAACATTTTCTTTATTATATAAAATTCTATAATTGTTTTCTAATAAATCAACGCTGTCCATACCTTGTAGTTTACGCATGCCATTATAATCTGACAGGCTTACAAATGTCAGAGGACTATCTCCATATCCATAAGCAGACAATGTTTCTGGTATCTCAACATCGTAATCCTTATAATATGCCTTTCCCTCTGCCATGATCCCTTCCATACATCAACGCCGAGTACGAGGAAAAGCTGGAGGAAATCAAAACATCCCACACCTACGACGTGCTGGAGATGTCCGGCAGCCGGGCGGTTTGGAAAGAGGTGCTTGCGGTGTATGCCGTCAAGATCACCACCGACCCGGACGCTGCCCAGGAAGTGGCCACCATGGACGATTCCAAAAAGCAGCTCTTAAAGGATATTTTCTGGCAGATGAATGAAATCTCATCCAGCACCTCTACCCAGACGGAAACCATCATTGAAACCTCAGACGATGGGAACGGGAACATCGTAGAAACGGAAGTCACCGTCACCCGCACCTATCTGTATATCACCGTCAGCCACAAGACGGCGGAGGAAATGGCCGATCAGTTCAGCTTTCACGAAGATCAGCGGGAACAGATGGCGGAGCTTCTGGCCGATGAGAACAATTCCCTCTGGAGCCAGGTGCTTTACGGCATTACCGGAGGCGACGGCGAGATCGTCACCGTGGCGCTCTCTCAGGTGGGGAACACAGGCGGTGCGCCCTATTGGAGCTGGTACGGCTTTGGCAGCCGTGTGGAATGGTGCGCCTGCTTTGTGAGCTGGTGTGCCAATGAGTGCGGCTATATCGACGCTGGTGTTATTCCAAAGTTTGCAGCCTGTGCGTCCCAAGGCGTCCCGTGGTTTAAGGAGCGCGGGCTGTGGCAGGATAACAGCTATGAGCCGCGCCCCGGCGACATCATCTTTTTCGACTGGGATGATGGAGGCCAGGACGGTTCTTCCGACCATGTGGGGATTGTGGAGAAGGTGGAGAATGGCCGCGTCTACACGGTGGAGGGCAACTCTGGCGACTCTGTGCGTCAGAACAGCTACCCCGTGGGATACTATGAGATTTACGGGTATGGCACACCCGCCTATTAACAGCCCCAAAAAAGAAGAAGCCCAGCCGCGCAGGCGGCTGGGTACATAATGATAATAACAAAAGCATCGTCCCCTTGACAGCAAGACAAAAATATGCTATCCTAACTTTTGTTTGATAATTGGATTATCTTAAATAAAGTAATTATCCGAGAAGGGAGGAAATATTTTGAGTTACTGTTCCGACTTGACAAGAGAGCGAATTATGGAATGTGCGAAAGTGGAATTCCTAAAAAAAGGCTTTCAGGCAACGCAGCTTAAAGATATTGTTACCGCTGCAAAGGTTACAACAGGTGCAATATATCGACATTTTAAGGATAAAGAAGCGTTGTTTTTTGCCTTAATCGAAGATGTTTACCATTATACATTAGATTTTCTGGATAATGCAGAACCTTACGATAAAGTTGGAATTAGAGAAGCTATTGAGAGGGATTCTGTTGAAGCGTCATATGTTCAGGCAATGACATATGTCAACTATATGTACGAGCATTTGGAGGAATTTCAACTCTTGCTGAAATGCAGCAAAGGTTCTCGCGTCGAAAACTTTATAGAAGAAATTACAATTCAATATACGAAACAGAATGCCCTATTTGTAAAGGCGGCATATGAAGCGGGATATGCGAAATGTCTGCCAAACGATATAGAAATACACATTTTGACGCATGGATATATTACTGCACTATGTGAGTGTATTTTGCACGATGTTCCTTATGAAAAGGCGGAGGATTATGTAAAAAACATCATAAAATTCCAGCACTATGGCTGGTATGGTGTATTAGGGCTTCCGCTAAAATAAGTGGCTTTTGCCATTTATTTTTTGCCAAATAGTTAGTTTTTGCTAACCTATTTAAGGAGGATTTTTTCATGAAGAAAAAAACGAAACCTGGAGCAATTCAGCAATTGTTGAGTTATGCAGGAAATAATAAAAAGCAACTATATCTTTCAACCTTTCTTGCAACGCTGGGCGAACTATTCGGGATGGCCCCCTTTATTACAGTGTCATTATTAGTCGCGGAACTATTTAACAAAACAGCTACTATTCAAAATGTATGTATCTTGTTTGCAGTCGCTTTGGGCGGGCAAATATTAAAACTGTGGCTTACATATCAATCCTCTTTTATGTCGCATAAGGCTACATATAAAATATTGAAAAATATCCGTAGCAAAATCGCAGATAAAATGCTTCGGGTTCCAATGGGCATCATGTTGGATACGCCGACCGGAAATTTCAAAAATTTGATGGCAGATACAGTTTCAAAATTAGAGGATTCGATGGCTCATTTTATGCCTGAAATAACCTCTAATGTAGTGGCTCCCCTATGCTGTATACTACTGGTATTTATTCTTGACTGGCGCATGGGATTAGCTGCATTGATTACAATTCCCCTCGGACTTTTGGGTTACATTGGAATGATGAACGATTATGTGAATAAAAGTACCACTTATATGAAATCACAAAATGCGATGAACAGTACGCTGGTTGAGTATGTAAATGGTATAGAGGTTATTAAGGCATTTAATCAAGGAAGTGCTTCTTATAGTAAATTTACAGGTGCAATTAACTTCTTCCATGACAGTACTCTGGCATGGTGGAAGCAGAGTTGGCTTTGGTCAGCAGTCATTCAGGCTGTAATGCCGACAACATTGTTGGGAACGCTTCCGATTGGCGCATGGCTTTATATGACTGGAACATTACCATTATCAGATTTTATCACTTGCATTATCCTTCCTATTGGATTTATTGCCCCGCTTATGCGAGTAGGAAAATATTCTGAACAATTTAATATGGTGAAAGCCTGCCTCGATCAAATACGGGATTTTATTGAAAAACCGGAACTGAAACGTCCAGAAAAAAATGTTGCACTGGATGAAACAGCCTATCGCTTTGAAAATGTTTCTTTCGCTTATAACGAGACGGAAGTTCTGAAGAATGTATCCTTTGAAATCAAACCAGGTACTGTTTCAGCAATTGTCGGCCCTTCCGGTTCCGGAAAATCAACGATTGCAAAACTCATGGCTGGTTTTTGGGACGCCACAAAAGGAAAAGTTATTTTTGGCGGAAAGAATATTAAAGAGATTCCTTTCGCACAGTTGATGGGTGAAGTCAGTTATGTTGCACAGGACAATTTTCTGTTCGATGAAAGTATCCGTGAAAACATCCGGCTCGGAAAACCGGATGCGACAGACGATGAGGTGGTAGCTGCTGCAAAAGCTGCCTGCTGTCATGAGTTTATTGTAAAGTTGGAAAACGGATATGATACAAATGCCGGAGACGCAGGAGGAAAACTTTCTGGCGGAGAACGTCAGCGAATTACTATCGCAAGGGCAATTCTAAAAAATGCAAGAGTAATTATTCTTGATGAGGCCACGGCCTATGCTGATCCAGAAAATGAGTATCTCATTCAAAACGCTATCAGTAAACTTGTAAAAGGAAAAACCCTCATCGTAGTAGCTCATCGTCTTGCGACCATCCAGAAGGCTGATCAAATCCTTGTGGTGGAAAATGGAAAGATTGTTGGCTGCGGCAGGCAGGAAGAGCTTTTATCAGAATGCCCACTTTATCAAAGATTATGGAGTGATTATGTGAGTTCAGCTGATCAAGTGGAAGGAGGGACATTTTAATATGTTTTCAATTATAAAAAGGATTTTACGGTTATCTGGGAAATATCGTCCCCGTGTAATTGCCGGACTGATCTTCAATGCTCTGAAATCCTGCTGCGCTGCCTTTGTATTTTTTGCTGTGCTATTGGTAATGTTGAATATCGAACACTTAACAGAGACTGTCATTTTACAGGCATTTGGAATTGTTGCACTTAGTGTTTTGGGCCGCTTTTTGTTTCAGTACCTAAGCGATGTGCTAATGAGTGCGTCTGGATATGAGATTTTCCGGGAAAAGCGTCTTGAGATTGGAAATCAGCTCAAAAGGGCACCAATGGGCTATTTTACAGAAAATAATCTCGGCACCGTACAAACAGTATTGACAACAACAATTTCCGATCTGGAAGGGAATTGTATGCTTGCACTAACATTTTTGGTGGGAGGTTTTGTACAGGCGCTTGCCATGACGCTAATGTTGGGTATATTTTGCTGGCAGATTGGGTTTTTGGCTTTAACAGGAATTTTAGCGGGAATTCTTGTACTGGGCCAGATAAAAAAGCGGGCCGGCGCGCATACGGAAGATATGCAAAATGCTCAGGAATTGTTGGTGGGAAGTGCATTAGAATACATAAAAGGCATTTCTGTTCTGCGCATATTCGGAAAAGGCAAAGAAGGAAAAGGAAAAGTGGATCAAGCCTTTGAAAATAAGTGTCGCAGCGATATAGCGGTTACAATTTCTACTGCCGGAATTATGAAGCTGTATGAAGCCGTATTTAAGATTACAAGTTGCCTGTTATTTTTATTGTCAGCTTTGCTCTATTTGTGGGGAGTTATCACATTGCCCTATTGCCTTTTATTTATCATCTGTGCATTTTTAATGTTCATGGAATTGGAATTGATGAATGACGGGGCCTTTTTGAGTAAAATGCTCGCTACGCAGTTGGATCGGCTGGATTTCATCTCAGATATACCGGTTTTAGATGGAGACGGAAAGGATATTGTCCTGAAATCATATGAGATTGAACTGAAAGATGTTATTTTCGCTTATGACAGCCGTCCGGTTTTAGATGGAATCACCTTGAAAATCCCACAGAACTCTACTTGTGCTATCGTTGGGCCGTCAGGTTCAGGGAAAACAACTTTGTGTAATATGATTGCAAGATTTTGGGACGTAAATTCTGGAAGTGTTAAAATTGGAGGACACGATGTAAAAGAATTTACTTGTGATAGCCTTTTATCATATGTAAGTATGGTATTCCAAAAGGTGTATCTGTTTAATGATACGATTGAAAATAACATCAAATTCGGAAAACCTAACGCGACCCATGCGGAGGTGGTAGAGGCCGCTAAAAGGGCCCGCTGCCATGATTTTATAGAGGCGCTCCCGCAAGGCTATGAAACAATGATAGGAGAAGCAGGTTCCACTTTGTCTGGGGGAGAAAAACAGAGAATTTCAATAGCAAGGGCGATATTGAAAGACGCGCCCATCGTTATTTTGGATGAAGCGACATCCAGCGTAGACCCGGAAAATGAAAAAGCTCTTTTGGACGCAATTTTTGAATTGACGAAAAATAAAACACTAATTTCTATCGCTCACAGGCTGTCTACTGTTCGGACGGCAGATCAAATTATTGTCATTGATCAAGGCCATATTGTTCAAAAGGGAACCCATAAGGAATTAGCAGAAAAAGAAGGGATTTATCGTACTTTTTTGAAGTGCAGGGAGAAATCCATCAGTTGGAAGCTATGAGGTGTGTTGCCATGAAAAAACAATTTCCAATTATATCTTTTGAACATGCCTCTTTTCAGTATGAAGGACAGTCTCAGGAAAGTCTAAAGGATGTAAAGCTTATCATAAAATCGGGAGAATTTCTTGTTATTACTGGGCAGAGCGGATGTGGAAAGACCACATTAACCAGGTGTATCAATAATTTGATTCCCCGCTTTTTTGAAGGCAGATTATCCGGCGAAGTCATTGTATCGGGACGTTCCATAAAAGAATCGGACGCCGGTGAGGCTGGTAAAGAGATTGCTTCAATTTTTCAAGATCCCCGCAGTCAATTTTTTACTACAAACAGTTCCAGCGAAGTTGCGTTTGCCTGCGAAAACTATGGAATTCCACATAAAGAAATCGTTAAACGTGTTAACAGCGCCTTTCAGTCACTGAATATGGAGAACCTAAAAGACAGAGATATTTTTGCCCTGTCCAGTGGAGAAAGGCAAAAAGTTGCTTTTCTCGCAGCGACTACTCTTAATCCACAAATTTATGTGCTGGATGAGCCTTCGGCTAATTTAGACATTCATACAATCTTACAGGTAAGAGGGATTCTTTCTGCTTTGAAAGCCGCTGGACACACGATTATTGTTTCAGAACACAGATTGTTTTACTTATACGGACTCGCAGATCGCTTTTTAATTATGGAGGATGGTCAAATCTGCGAAGAATTAACAGGTGAGGAAATGGCAGAATTATCTGCTGTCCAAATGCACAACAGAAGGCTTCGCCCGTTAAATTTGGATTTAATACAAATAGAAAGGAAAGAATCTATTTGCCGCTCGGAAGTATTTCTCCAAATTAGAAATTTGAGCTTTTCGCATAAAGCCATGCCGGAACTTCTTCACAACATTTCATTAGAAGCCTACAAAGGCGAAACGATTGCCTTGATTGGAGAAAATGGTTGCGGGAAAACAACATTGGGGAAAATCCTGTCTGGCTTGATTCGCTGCCGCCAAGGTGCGTTTTACATTGATGGAAAGAATGTGAAGCAACAAAAATTATCCGACTATGTGTACTTTGTTATGCAGGAGGCAGATCACCAGCTTTATACAGACAGTGTGACGGAGGAATTGAGGTTAGGAAATAAAAGGATTCCAAGCATAGATGAAAAAGTGTCTCAAATTTTGAAAATGCTCCATCTGGAAAACTTCAAAGACTGCCATCCGTATGCTTTATCAGGCGGTCAAAAACAGAGACTGACAATAGGAGCGGCAATGCTTTCGGAAAAACCAATCATCGTTTTGGATGAACCAACAAGCGGGTTAGACTGGGATAATATGTGCGCTGTTGCCAATGCTGTTAATTATATGCGTGAGGCTGGAAAGCTGGTCTTTATTATTACGCATGATCTGGAGTTTATCAGCCTGACCGCCTCGCGCGCTTTGCTTTTGAAGGAAGGGATTATTAAAGATGATTTACAAATGACGGAACAAAACAATTTCAAAATCGTAAAGAATTTTATGGTTGAGGAAGGTGGTGAATAAATTGAGAAAGCATGGAGTATATTACGATTCTCGCATAAAACTTCTGTTGATTCTATTGACATCAGCTTTGGCGTTTGCTTTGGGTGGAGGCTTAACAGGCTTGTTACTCTTTGGCGTCGTTTGCCTGTTTGCTTTGCTAAGTGGACTTTGGAAAACAAGTATCAAATTTGCAATAGTTTATATAGTTCTGCTTGTGTTGGCGCAAGTCCTTCCAATTCATTTATCTTCCGTGATAACATTCTTTTTACTAAGAATTTTGACTATTGCACTTGCTTTGAATATTCTATTTCAGACTACGGAAATATCGGAATTGATAGCAGCGCTTCAGGCAAGTCATATCCCTCAAGCAATTGTGATACCAGTGGCTATCATATTGAGATTTCTTCCATCTTTGAAACAAGATGTGCTTTATATAAAACAAGGGATGAAAACGAGGGGCGTGGGATTGTCTTTTTGGAGAATAGTAAGTCATCCGGCGCAGACATACGAAGGCTTTTTAATCCCTATACTTATGCGCCTTCTGATGACGGCGACAGAATTATCCGCATCAGCGGAAACGCGAGGCATCAGCTATCCTTGTGAAAAAACTCACTATATATTAGTTGATTTCCGCTTAAGAGATAGTATTTTGTTGATAGGTATGCTTGCTCTTTTTGCGGTTGTCATATGGACATCGTTCCAACCAATATCATTTTAAGGAGGATTTATTTCATGCAAACCGAAAACAAAAAAGGCTTTCAAGTAAAGGATTTGATTGTCACAGCTCTTTTATCTTTGTGCGCACTTGTTATCTATATCCTTTGTGCGTTCCTATCTTTTTCTCCCTACACGATGTTAGTGGTAAGCCCATTGTGGTCACTATTGGCAGCTATTACATATTTCCTTGTAGCAGCTAAGACTAAGAAACCGTGGACACTGTTCATTTTTTGTGCGATAACAGGCATTTATGGATTTTATCCGCCCATGATAATTTGCTGCATTATTGCTGGCATTATTTCTGCGTTGATCGCGTGGAAAACAGGTTGCACTAATGGAAAAACACTTACGATCAGTTATATCATTTATATGGTTTTAGCAGCATTCAGTGGTACATATATTCCCTTCTTGTTTTTCTCAAATCAAACACTTGAGCAGTATGCGGGAATGTTTGGCGAAAGTTATTTGGGAATTTTGCAAACGTTAGTATCACCTGTAACAGCTATCATAATGCTTGTCGTTGTTGCAATTTGCGCCTTTGTTGGCGCGCTCAACGCTAAGAAACTGCTCAAGAAGCATTTCAAAAAAGCAGGTATGGTGTAAATGAAGTAATTATATGTGTCAGAAGGAGGTGTGCCATTATGCCCTTAACATCATCTATGGAGGACTATTTAGAGGCTGTGCTGGTGCTTCAGCAACAAAAGGGCTATGTTCGCTGCGTAGATGTGGCGGAGCTTTTGGATGTAAAAAAGCCTTCTGTGAGCCGGGCTGTCAAAGAACTGTCTAAAAAGAAATGCCTGATAAAAAAGGACGATGGCACACTCTCCCTCACAGAGCAGGGCCAGCAAATCGCCCAGCAAATCTATGAAAAGCACCAGTTCTTTACCAAACGACTCGTGGAAGCTGGTGTTCCACAGGATATTGCAGCACAAGACGCTTGCAAGCTGGAGTATGTTATTAGTGAGATAAGTTTTAAGAAATTGAAAGAGGCCGTTTGGATAAATGACCGGGAGGTGATACCATCGGAGAAATAATCATTATGAAACTGAACGAGGAAGAAAAAAAGATTTTTGAAGATTTCCTTTCATTTTTGCAGCTCCATCCAGAGCTAAAAAAATGGGAGCTTTCCTCGGAACCGGTGCTATCTCTCCCCGATCTTGAGATTGACCCCAGCCAAAGGCTGGTGCGCTGTAATCAAAAAGAAGTGGGCCTAACAGCAAAGGAATATAGTCTCCTATGCCTGCTGACAGTTAATAATGGACGAGTGTTGACCTATTCCCAAATCTATGAAAAGGTATGGGGTGAAGCTCTAACAATAAATGAACGAGGCACCATAGGATACCATGTACGAAACCTACGCAAAAAGCTCTATTCCGCTGATCCGCACCACCCTTTTATTATAGAAAGTGTCCGCGAGGTTGGGTATCGCTTTCAAACAACTTCCTAAATATTCACAGAGCGCAGTCTGAATGGCTGCGCTTTTCTTTTTCTCAAGGTGAGGCTATTCGGGAGGATTTTTCAAATTTCACACCTTGTCGTTTGTGTTTGACAACTTTCGGATGGATTGAAGAATGGATAGGCAGAGGTATGCAGGAATCCGCTAAGACTATGGCTGCACTATTGGCAACAAATGGAATGAAATAACTATATGTTACCCTTTCCAGCACTCCGCTGCTTTTCCTATACATTCTTATTCAATCATACATTTGAGGATATTTCTTTTTCAAATATGCTCTGAGCAAAATAGTTCCAATATTTATAAACAGAATCACAAGTATCAGATTAAGCGGAAGATATTCTCTTATCAAATTTCCCAATACTGCTACAAATGAAATACTGGATATTAAAACCATTTTATATAGGTCATCCCATATCTTCTTATATTGTTCAACTCCAGCCCAAACAAGGAATACACATCCGAGAATCCCAGCAGTAATCATAAGCATAGAGAAAAACCCTTTAAAGAGCATTTCTCCGGCAGTATCGCTTATATATTCCAACCGTTCAAACCATGCTATATATTCTTTGCACCAATTTATCGGTATCATTATTAGTTGCAGCACATCTTGTTGAAATGCTCCATTTTGAAGAAACGAAAAGAAAATTACACAAAGATATCCCCAGTCCCAAAAGAACTGATTTTCTTTCATATCAGCAATTTCCGATTTTGCTTTTCTCCTGGCTCTTTGTATCTCCATATCTGCCCGGTTCTTTTCCCTTTCAATCTGGTACTCTGCCTGCCTTGCCTGTTTTTCTGCCTCTTCCTGTTTCTTTTTTGCCTGTTCAACCGCTTCCACCGATGATTGGTTCACCTGCATTACTAATTTAGAGTTCCGGTCCCGAACGTCTTTTATTTCTTTTTCGAGCTGCTCTTGCTCGTTCCTTCTCATCAAGCCGTTTCTGTTCCTCAAGTCGTCGTTGCTCTGCTGTAAAGACTGATTGAGTTTCCGCATTTCGGACAATTCTTCTGTCATCTGCTGAATTTCGGCATTCGACTTCTGCATTTCTTCTTGCATTTCGTGATTCTCGAAGAATAGCCTCTGTTTTTCCATTTTCAGACTGTGTGTTCTTTTCTGAAATTCCAGGATAAACTCGTTCATCTTCTGATTTCTCACCTGTAACTCGTCCCTCTCTTCCGTCACTTTCTCCAGTGTTTCTGCCTGTTCCTTCACAAGCTGCTTCCACCTGTCGGTAGTACCCAATGAGTTCTTCGTCTGCTCCTGCTGTTCGCTCTGCTTCGGCTCGTATCCTTTCGTAATTTCCATTAAATTCATGCTCCAACGCCTCCTTACTGATATCCAGATGAAACGTTTTGGACAGATTGCTGTCACGCACTTTCTTCCCATCCTGATTCTGGAATGTGATATGCTTTCGCTTTTCCGTCCAGTTCACCCTCCATCCGAACTGTTTCATTTTTTCTATAAACTTTTCTTTGCTGATACAATTTTCCAGTGCCTTTAATACCGCCATTGCACAGTCCGCTACAAAACTGTCCTTTACCTGTTGACGGAACAGGTTATATTTATCTTTGCTCCATGCAATGACTTCCCCTTTTTCAATCTGGCTTCCATCAAAGTGCTTTCCTTTCTCGACAACTGTCAGTCCACGTTCTCGGCACATCTGATTGGTAAGCTGTTTCATACGTTCCAGATCCTTTTTGGTGTTATGCAGTTTTCTCCCATCTTCATAACTCACAGAATTTGTCACCAGATGACAGTGAATATGGTCTTTATCCTTATGGACTGCCACTAAGGTCTGAAATCCCTGAAACCATTTTTCTGCGAATTCTTTTCCAAATTCAAATGCCTGTTCCAGAGTAATCTGCTCGTCCTTATGCCAGGAAATAATGTTGTGAGCGTACATTCTCCCAGAATCTTTATCCCACACCTTCTTTTCCTCTAAAAATGCTCTGTACACCAGATCATAATTGATCTCATCATGGCAGTACGGTCCAGTCACATAGGTAAGTTGTTCACTAGTCTTATCCTGCCGCAGCACATATTCGATGCAGTTTCTCATTGCTCCATGTGTATTTGTCCGCTTATTAATCGTCTTATTAATAGCCATATCTTTTCACTCTCCTTCCTGTACTTAAGAATATTTTTATTAAGGAAATACAGCATACTGTCATTCGGAATTTCTCCATCTGTATGCAGCTTTCTTGCAATCTGATTGATATTTGTAGTAGCTCCACGAAGCTGACTGAGAATATCTGCAAACATCTGGTTCAATCTTTTCAGTTCTTCCACTTCCTCTGTAGAAGCTATCTTCAAGTCTGCAATTGCTTTTATCACAACTTCTTGCTGTGTTCTTCCGGATTCCTTTATTTTGCTTTGAAGTAGCTCATATTCCGCTTTATTCATCCGTATAGTTACTGTATGATTTCGTTTTCTCATAGGCTTTTATTTCCTTTCTCTACTTGATTTCTGCTCTATATTTACAACCATAGCGTTATGTCTAAATTAACAGGGGATTCCATAAGGGGATGTGTAACGTTCCCCTTTGGTAGATGCAAGACAACGTCTTAGCCAATCCGTGGCAATCTGAGAAGAAGTATCCAGTGGATATTTCTAACACAGAATTGTCACCATTGGCGTGCCGGGGTTCCAAGGGGCAGACGCCCATGGCAAGTTTAGGAACAGCCCAAAGGCTGGCTCCGGTGCAGAGTGGCTTGCCACTTTGCGAAACTTGCCTGTCATCTCCCCACCACTGAACCGACACGTACCAAGCCATATTTTCCACCCTACGTTATCAGATCAAAATGGAGATGACAGTGGTCTTGTGGTGCAGGAACTGACTGTGGAAGAAAAAGAAAAACTCCCCTTCCATAGATTTTCTCTTTCTGAAACAGGCTGTTCATGCATCACTCCGATACGAAGTATCGGACAATCCTATGCCGTATCCGGCACTTTATTCTTTTCTTCGCCTTGCTTGTTCAATCCGCCCATCTGCCAACGCTTTTCTGTTATATTTTCCTGTTATTTCTGTCTTTCTTTTTCTGGATCTCTTTCCATTTCTGCTAAAAGACATAATAATAGCAGTCGTAAACATTCCACTGATCTTTACCAATAGAAATGCCATCACTGCCATCGTCTTTTTCTGCTATTCTGTTTTTGTAAATCTATTCCTTACTGTCAGTTTGTTTTCCTGTTACTGCTATTTCATAACCATCTAAAAACTGTCTGCAAAATCCAGTGCTGCATCCATATCAGCTTCTTTCTCCCAGTCCAGATTATCTTCTGCGATCTCTCCATCCGTTTTCTCCATTATTAGTGTTCTGTCCGACAGATTACTTTCTCCTACCGATTCTTTTACAAACGGTACAAGCATTTCCATCAGGTTCTTCGCTATAGCCATCGGAACGGATTCTTTCACTCCATCCCTGACAGCTGTTTCCACTTTTTCCAAAAACGCATCTTCCTTTTCTCTGGTTTCCAGATACGGATCTGCTTCATTCCTGTACTCTCTGGAAAAATAATCGTTTAAAGCAACTACAACTGCTCTGGTGTACGATTTATATTTTTCCCTGTCCATCGTCTGCAAATATTCCCATGCCTGCCTGTCCTGTTCATCACAAAGATTTAAACGGATATTTGTATTGATGATTTTCCGTTCTTTTCTCATACAAGCATCCCTCCGTTTCTCTGGATTTTCCTTACGGTCATTGCTTCATAACCTTTCGCTGTGGCACAGATATCCCGTACAATCGTTACCCGACTCTTGTCATATTCTCCAAAATTCTGGATCATACAACCGCCACCGCCGACCACGTACAGACGCATCAGTTCTGGATTATATTCCCGTTCTCTCAGCTTATGGAAGATTTCTTTCGTATAATCTCCGGCAGCTTTACTAATGACTGTCAGATATTTCTCACCAATATCTGCTGTCCCGGTACGGATCACCTGCTCAATCACCAGATCGTCCACCACTGTTCCCAATTCTTTCAGCAGGGATTCCCTTACAGCAAGCACACACTGATGCGTTCCATATTTCTCTGTAAAGCATTTCTTCTCTAATGGACGGGAATTGTTGATATACATGATGTTCATAGTTCCGTTTCCAATATCTACCAGCATGTTGATTCCTTTGAAATCCTGTAAGCGGTAAAAGGCTGCTGCAAATCCCTGTGGGTAAATATCAGCTCCTGCAAACTCTACATGATACTCTTTATTACGGAATATAAAATCTACACTTTCATTCTGGAGAAGATATTTCTGGAAATCTTCTTTCTGTGTAGCTACCCAGGTAAGCGGAAGTCCGGCTGCAATGTGTACCTTTGCCCGATTCATTCCTTTCCCATCAAGTTCTCTTGCGATAACCGCCAGTGTCAGCACATAATAGTCCTCATCCTGCGTTTTCTCTGCACAGAACTCCTTGTGTTCCTCTCCGATCTGGTAATACATTCCATTGTAAACAAGAAGATTATTCTGAAAAATTGGCTCCTCGTCATATCTGGCTACACCGGATGGAAAGCATCTGGTGGCAGTTTTCATGTTTCCATAACCATGATCAATCCCGATCACCATAATTGTTTCATTTCTGTTATTTTTCATCATTCTCATAATCATACCTCATTCTTTCTTTTCTTATCCAATCCTATTAATACTTACGTGAATTGATAAGATAGATATTTTATTTACTAGTTCTTTAATAATTCATATTTAATAACATGGATTATTAATAGCAACGGTTTGTCCAGTATGGGATTTACCATATCTGGTTTTCCTATTTTCTGATGTCCGGAGATAGAAATTTCCTATGACCTGATTGTCCAAAATTGGACTGTCCACCATTAGGCATTTTCTCCTTCGCTTAATCATTTTCTTCTCCTAATGGAACTTCCCGGATAATATATTCGGTATCGCCATAAAAGCCATATTCATTACGCAATCTATGGCGTTCCACATATCCATGATGCTCTAATTCCTTAATTGCAGAACGAACAGAATCAATCCCATCTCTGCTCAGTGTTGCCAGTCCTTGCATATTGTAATTCCAGTCATCTGGCAAACTTAACATCAGCGATAATAGACCTTTCGCTTTCAATGTCAGATTCTTATTCTTGAAATGGTGATTACTCATTACCGTAAAATTCTTAGTTCTCTCTACACGAAAAATCTGTGCCATGCTCCCCACTTCCTTTCCAGACAGAAAAAGACGCAAGCCATATTCTTATGACTCACGCCTTTCTGCATAACTTACTTTTCTATTCTTCTGTTTCCAATTCCAATCTCTGTAAAATATCTCTTACAATACCTGCATCTTCAATCAGATTAATTCCAAAACATTTTTTACCTGCATCCTTCAAAGACGCACCCACATGATATGCTTTCGTTTTATCAAGAATTAAAAAACGATCATGAAATGCTCTTGTGTACTTCACATCCAGTTTAGGATACTGTGCATTAAAGTTATCTACATCTGTTTGAGATAATTTTGTCCGTTGCTGTGTATAAACTATCACCGCCACATTTTCTTTCTTCTTTGACAAAATATTTAATGTTCCTACATCCACATATCCATCTACCAGAACAATTTCCATTTCTGCTTTCTGAATCAGTCCTATCAATAAGTTGAATGCATCATATATCTGACCATCAAAAAATATCTTTTGATTAGACTCCTCATGATCTGATATGTACTCAAAAATCTGCTCCAGTTTTTCATCTGTCTTTTTCTGATATTCCAGTTGTTTTAGCTCAACGTTACTAATCCTTTCAAACAAAAGTGCATTGTTGGCTATAAACCGTCGCATTTCTACAAATGCACGCATAATACCTATACTTACATTAATTGCCACCTCGCTATGCAATACACTTGCAAGCATGGATATTCCCTGCTCTGTAAATACATACGGTAATGTACGTCTGCCACCATAACCATTTTCTGTTCCACTGCCATTTGAGGTGCCAAATTGGCATTTCAAGTTTTCATATTCATCTTTTGTAAGCTGAAATCGAAAATCTTCTGGAAATCTGGCAATATTTCTTTTAACAGCCCTGTTTAACGCTCCCGTTTCTACCTGATAAAGCATTGCCAGATCACTATCCACCATGACTTGTTTGTTTCTTACTACATAAATCAGATTTTCAACGTCCGGTGGCATGATTTCAACTATTTGTGTTTCCACTGGTTCCATTTCTCTTACTTTCTGATCCGCCATTCCATCTCCTCTATAACTTGAAATGCCAAACTGGCATTTCAAGTTACTTTACCGCACAATCATTTCTTATGAGTTTCCAAAATCCATGTTCCCATTTTACCCTATTTTTCTCATTCTGCCTACTGCTATTTTTCATACAATAATGAGGTCGCAATCCACGACCTCATCACCTTCATTTAAACATAAATCAATTCCTTGAGAATAATCTCTTCTGCAATTGCTTTGTGTTGATTAGCAGCTCTTACCCAGGCAATCTGATCTTTCTCTTTATCCGGCAATGGTTCTTTTTCTTCTAACTGTTTCAGTATTACCTCTTCCCGTTCTCTGGCTGCCTTGTCCACTTCCAGAAGATGCTCTCCTATGGTATCCTGTAAAAGCATCACCTGATAGGTTGAATTTCGATAGTTTTTCAGATAATCTCTGCGAAGAAAACCATACTTGCCAAGTTGCTCCATCTGCTCACCGGATTTATAGGTGAGATTAGGAATCAGGTATCCATTTACATTCGTATACGTTAATTTCATTTTATTAGCACTCTCCATTTCTCATCATTTTTTGACCACAAATTTACGACATTTACAACAAATCTGACACTGCTTTACAATACCAGACAAAATGACTGATTCTCCGAAAAGCCTGTAAAACAGGCACTTCCAGAGTACACAAGACAGGACAAAAATCAACTTCCATTATCAAGAGGTGAGTGCTAATTATTTTGTGAAGAATTTGTGAACTATTTATATGGAAGCAGTGATATTACCTCTATCATCAATACCCTATGCGCCTATACTGCAAAGGGGATTCCCGTTTCAGGAATCCCCCATCATTATCCATATGTCTTCAAACTCCATGTAAGTTTTATCATGTATTTCTCAAACCAGATCGTATTTCACTACATCAATTTTAGCTGCACCTTCAACAAAGAAGGAAATCCCGTTTGCCTCTTGTTCTGTAAATATGACAACCGACATAACCTGCTCGCCATCATTAATAAATATTTCTGCGCTGAATCTATCCAGAATCACACGAAGCTTTAATTCATCGGCATCTCCATTTACCAGACATCTTCTCTGATGAACCAATGCTCTTTCACTTCCTGAAAATTTTCTATCAATTTTCAGGACAGACTCATCCGGGCGGAAGCACAATTCTGTATGAAACCTCTCATTCTGTGCAAAACGTAATGCGAATTTCTTATAGACATTTTCCTTATCTTCCGGACGTATCACAAGTTCCATGTCTATGGTTCGTCCTTCGATTTTATCTAATGAGATCGTATCATTATTTATTACTACATTGTTGTACTCAACTCTGTCTTTTCGCATCTCATCGAGTTCTTTGATCGGCGTTTGATAAAGTCTTCCGTTTTTCACAGATAATTCTCTCGGCAGACTCATTTGTGCAAACCATTTTGAGTCATTGCAACGATAAGCAGTGGTGTCCCAGTTCTGCATCCAGCCAATCATAATTCTCCTGCCATCCGGGGCTTTCAACGTCTGCATTGCATAAAAATCAATTCCATAATCCACAGACTGCGTAAACTGCTCTTTTAAGGTATATGTATCCTTGTCCATTTCTCCTATGATACATAAAGTACCGTTTCCGTTATGATATTCCAAGCCTTCCGGCAGCATATCCTGTGGACTGGTCAAAAGAACGTGTTTCCCATCCAGTTCAAAGAAATCCGGACATTCCCACATCTTTCCAAAACGTTTTTTATTTTCTGCAAGAATGCTGACAAATTCCCACTCAAATCCGTTCTTGCTTCTATAAAGAAGAATCTGTCCACTTCCGTCTGCCGGTCTGCTTCCGATAACACAATAGAAGTTCCCGTCTTTTCCTTTCCAGATCTTTGGATCACGGAAATCCACTTTACTTGCACCTTCCGGAAGATCTTTGGCTGTCAGAACCGGATTCTTCTCATATTTCTTATAATCTCTTCCATCTCCAACAGCCACTGCCTGTGTCTGAATATCCCTTACAGTTCCATCTTCCATTTTCTCCTGATCCACTGCAGTATAGATAAGCAGCTGTCTGCCGTCTCCTAACTCTGTTGCACTTCCTGAAAAGCATCCAATCTTATCATAATCTTCATCCGGTGCCAAAGCTGCCGGAAGATATTCCCAGTGAAGCAGATCCTTACTAACCACATGCCCCCAATGCATACTGTTCCAGTGTGTATCGTATGGATGATACTGATAAAAAAGATGATACTCTCCCCGATAGTATGAAAAACCATTCGGATCATTCATCCATCCGACATATGGACTCACATGAAAAACCGGTCTGTCTTCTGCCTTTATCTGCTTTCCTTGTTCATCTTCATATTTTCTAGCCTTTTCTAACATCTCACTCATGCGAATTCTCCTATTATTCGTGTCGTTATTTTTTTTCACTCAATGACTCCTGATACTGATCAAAGTATTTCTGTTTAATTGAAAGATAATCAGGAAGTCCGTACTGTTCCATTTTCTTTAGATAGGAATCCCACTCTTTTTCAATTCCGCCATTCAAAATCCAGTCTGCTTTCTTTTGCTCTGCATATTTTTTAATATCTGTATCGTACTGAGATACTTTATTGGTATCATCAATGCTCATAAAGACGTTTGGATAAACATACTTGCTGTTCATATCCTGTAGATAAGTTTCATGCATATTGTCTAAACGCCATTTTGCATCTTCTGGCTGTGTTACATATACATCATAATATTCATTCAGTACTGCAAGCGGACCATTTACAGATTGTGCCTCACGTACTTCTACCGGTGACTGAGTTCCAAGATCCATATGCTTCAGCATTTCTCCGCCATCTTTATTCTTGGACAGTTCAAAAATGTTAAAAGAATCCTTTTCTCCATAAGTTCCCCAGTTATTCTGTGGTGACTGAAGGGGTGCATACATCTGATCGATCCATGCGGCAGCAAGTGCTGTGTCACGACAGCTGGATGTAAGGACACATCTTCCACGATCAAATCCGCTTGTTTCGCTGTTGTTCTGTCTTGTGATATTTCTCATTCCATCCGGTCCTGTCAAAGCCGGCAGCATAACATAATCTTCATTGTTATCAATATTTGCAATATCCCATGTAAAGCAGAGACCATATCTATGATTCTTTCCTTTTGCCACATAGGTGGACCACTCTTGTGTAAATGCTTCCGGGTCAACCAGATCCTCTGTTACAAGCTTATGCAACCATTCAATCCCTTCTTTATAACCCTCCTGAACCGTCGTGTAAATAACTTTTCCTTCATCCGTTACAGCAAAATGATCCCCTGTATCTCCATAACCTTCTCCAAATCCATTGATCAAAATTGCAGGATCCTGATCTCCATTATTGATAATAAATGACATTGGGATCACATCACCTTCAACGGAAAATTCTTTTTCAAGTTCATCTGCATGATCACGGAACTGAATTAATACCTGTTCCAATTCATCTGTTGTTGTCGGAATCTCAAGTCCAAGATAATCCAGCCATTTTTTGTTAATATACGGAATATCTCCGATTGCCTGAATGGCTTCTTTCCCAGCTCCAAGTTGCTCAATCCATGGAAATGAATAAATATGTCCATCTGGTGCTGTACACATTGTCCTGTATTCCGGATATTTTTCAAAAACCGCCTGTAAATTCGGCATATATTTATCTATCAGATTTTCCAATGGAATGATAATTCCCTGCTTTGCATAACGCAATAAATCGTAATCACTCATTCCGGCATTAAATAATCCATCCGGCAGATTTCCAAACTGAGCAAGTGCCAGGTTTTTCTTATCAGAAAACTGATCTGATACAAAACAAGTCCAGTCAATATGAACATTGGTCTGCTCTTCCATGCGCTGAAAGATCACTCGTTCATTTGGCTCCTGTGTTGATGTAGCCGGTGCACTTGTAATAAAGGAAAGTTCTGCAGTTTTCTTCAATGGAAACTGCACTTCCGATACAGGTGTATCCGGATCAATTTCAGCTGCAAGCTGCTGCTCTTTTCCACATCCTGCAACTCCCACCATCATCGTCATAGATAGTACAATTGCAAGTAATGCATTTACTTTACTTTTCTTCATATCTGTATCGTTCCTTTCTTATTAGCCTTTTACCGATCCTACCATAATTCCTTTGTCAAAATATTTCTGGAAGAATGGGTACATTACTAACAGTGGTAAACTTGATACTACAATGGTTGCATATTTAAGCTGTTCTGCTATTTTTGCCATTTCTGCCGTGCTTTGGATATCGGCGATCATTCCCGGCTGTGGTGTATTCTGTACCAGGATAGAACGAAGCACTAACTGCAATGGCTGCAGATTTGCATCATTCAAATAAATCATTGCATCGAAATAACTGTTCCACATTCCAACGAAAGACCAGAGTGCCAGAACTGCAATGATCGGCTTACATACCGGAATCATGACTTTAAAGAAATGCTGGATCTCATTCGCCCCGTCAATCGCAGATGCTTCTCTTAATTCTGTCGGAATTGATTGATAATAAGTTCTTGCAAGAATCATATTCCATACATTAAATGCCCCCGGAATCAAGATTGCCCACACCGTATTAACCATGTGCAGCTGATTGATCAAAATGAATGTAGGAATCATTCCACCCCCAAAGAACATTGTGATCAGGAAAATAATATTGAAAAATTTTCTTCCTACAAATTCTTTTTTAGACATCGGATATGCTGCCAGCAATGTCACGAAAACGGAAATAACTGTAAATGCAAGTGAATACAGGAAAGAATTCAAAAATCCACGCCAGATCATTTCATTCTGTAACACTCTTCGATAGGCATCTAATGTCCAGTCCTTGATTTTAAAGCTCAATCCCTGGTTATTCAAAACAGTCGGATCCATAAAGGACGCTAATACCACGTAGATAATCGGTATTGCTATAGAAAGGACGAATACACCAAGAATGGCAAACCCGATTCCAAGGATTACTTTGTCTGTCCTTGAATATTTTTTCTTCTTTTTTTTCTCCATCTTTTCTACCTCTTTCCTATAATCCTTCTCCGTCATTCAGTTTCTTAACAACCCAGTTTACAAAAATCAGCAAGATAACATTTATAACAGAATTGAAAAGACCTACTGCTGTAGAATATCCATAATCTCCATTCAAAAGTCCGATACGGTATACATATGTAGACAGGATTTCTGATGCCGGCAAGTTCATATCTGTCTGTAACGCATAAGCTTTTTCAAAACCTATACTCATAATATTTCCGGCCTGTAAAATAAACTGAATTACAATAATATTTTTAATTGCAGGCAACTCTACATACCAAATTTGCTGCAGAAGATTCGCTCCATCCATGATGGCTGCTTCTTCCAGCTCTTTGCTGGCATTCGCCAATGCTGCTGTATACATAATAGATGCCCATCCTGCCGCCTGCCAGATTCCGCTTGCAATATAGATTGTCCGGAATGCAGAAGGCATTGTCATCCAGTTTGTGCTGATTCCCAGTACTTTATTCAGCGGCCCTACAGGTGATAAAAGCATACGAACCATACCACAAAGTACGATGACGGAAATAAAGTTCGGCATATAGATCAAAAGCTGAACTTTCTTCTTGATTCCTGTCCTTCGGATACGATTCAGAAGCAATGCAAGAATAATCGGAACCGGGAACCCCCACAACAATCCGTAGATACTCAATTTTAATGTATTCATCAGATAGTTCATGAAATCTGGTGAAGATAAAAATCGTCTGAAATACTCAAGTCCGACCCAAGGACTCCCAAGAACTCCTTTGATTACATTGTAGTCTTTAAACGCAATCAAAAGCCCCCCCATCGGGAGATACTTAAAAATAATTGTCAGCAAAAGTCCCGGCATCAGGAAGAATAGATATAACTGCCAGTTTTTCTTCACATAAGTCATCTTTTCTCTCCAGGTTCGCTTGCTTACGGACTTTGTTTGGTTTTGCATTCTTTTCATGCATTACTTCCTCCATTCCTTTAACTTTTCGTGCAAAACCGGTTAAGTAACCGGTTACTTTATAATTTGATAATACTATATCCATCTCACTCTGTCAATACTTTTATACATTAAAATAACCAGTTACGTAATCGGTTATTTTCCAATTGCGTTTTTCCATAAGAATTGCTATACTAAAGGATATTATAAACCGTTAGCCGTCACATTGAAGGAGATTCAACTTTTATGAGTAAAAAACAGGTAACTTTTGCAGATATTGCAGAATACACAAATTTTTCAAAGACTACAATATCAAGATACTTCAATCATCCTGATTCTCTTACCTTAGAAAATCAGGAAAAGATTTCACAGGCTCTTGACACACTTGGATATAAAAAGAATAAGCTGGCAAAGGTCCTGGCCAATGGAAAAAGTGAATTTATCGGAATCATTATTCCAAACCTCTACCTGCATTATTATTCTGAGATGCTGACACAATTTCTTTCCAGCTACAGAGATTATCATTATAAATTTCTTGTTTTTGTCAGCGAACATGGAGCTGAAGAAGAACAACAGTACATTGAAGAACTTCTATCTTATCAGATTGAGGGACTGATTGTTTTAAGTCACACGCTTCCATCCGAGAAGCTCGCTTCCTATCAGATTCCTGTCATCGCAATTGAGCGTGAGGCAGAACATATCAGCAGTGTCAATACCGATAACTATATGGGTGCACTTCAGGCTACTTCCCTGTTGATCCGGGATAAATGTGACATATTGATTCATATAAATGTCAATGTGGATAAATCCATCCCGGCTTATGACCGCATCCGGGCCTTTCAGGAAACTTGTGAAGAATATCATGTTCCATATGATATCGATCTGAGTGTAGAAGGTAATTCTTATCATGAGATTTTAAATGTAATCCGGGAAATTTTTAATAAGATAGAAGCAAAATACCCAGATCAAAAAAAAGGTATCTTTGTTGCAAATGATACCTATGCCAATATGTTTCTTAATTTAATTTTCCAAAAATACGGAACTTTTCCTTCAACTTATGAGATTGTTGGATTTGACAATTCCCCGATTGCCAGCGAGGCAATCCTTCCAATCACAACCGTTGGCCAGCAGATTGATGTAATTGCCAAAACCGCCATGGATCTTCTGGTCCGACAGATGGATGAGCAGAAAAAGCGTGCTCCCAAACCATTGGGCGAACCTATTCACAAACAAATTACACCTGTACTGATCCGTCGTAATACAACACAATAGTTTATTTTTCCAGAGTCAAGCGGATATTCGCAATCCGCTTCGCTACTTGCTCATAACCGAATAACTGCTTCGCAGTTTATCAGAAGGAGCTTGCACTCCTCCTGATACAAGCAAATCCCCACCCACTGCTTATTGCTTTTCACAGTTGAAGCAGGGGACTTACTTGATTCGGTTAAAACAACAAATGTATATTCTATTTTTATATATTATTACCATGAATTTACATTGTTCAGTCTACAATCCCCAATAACCAGTCTCTGGCATTAATACGTCGAATTCCCTCATATTGTTCTTCTGGTTCTTCATCCATTGTTAAGATAATCTTTGGATAATGATCTCGTATCGCCTGTAATGGTCTTAATTCTCTCAAAAGTGTATTTTCATCTCGTACAGTCAGTGCCACCTGGAAATATACTGTTCCCTTTTTATTCTGTGCCACAAAATCCACTTCATATGAATCGATTTTTCCAACATACACATCATATCCTCGACGTAACAATTCCAGATAGACTATATTTTCCAGAACATGTCCTGCATCTGCCTGCCTCGAACCTAAAAGCATATACCTCATTCCAATATCAACTATATAATATTTTTCAAGAGTTTTTAAATATTGTTTTCCCTTTATATTATAACGTTTTGCCTGATATATAATATAGCTCTCGCTATAAGCCTCTAGATATTTTTCCACCGTTTTTGTATCAATTTTTCGCCCTTCTGAGGTCATCGTATCTGCAATTTTTTTTGATGACAATGGATTTCCTATATTATCAAACACAAATCTTAAGACACTCTTAAGCATCATAGTATCTGTAATTTTTTTCCTGTTTATAATATCCTTTACAACAATCGTATTATAGATTCCTTCCAGATAATCTCTGATCTCATCTGGCTGATTTTTTAATTCCAGTGTAAAGGGAAATGAACTATTCTGCAAATACTCAGCATATTTGATTCCTCTGTCATTCATACTGCCAGTACTCTCCATATATTCCTTAAAAGACAACGGCAACATTTCAATCTGAATATATCTTCCTGAAATCATAGTTGCAATCTCACTGGACAACATATATGCATTGGAACCAGTCACATAAATATCTATGTTTTTTTTAATATAAAGACTGTCTAGCACTTTCGGAAAATCTGTTACATTCTGAATTTCATCAAGGAAAATATATGTCATTTTTCCATCAACCAGACGTTCCTTTAAATATTTATATAATTTCCTGTAATCTGTCAGTTCTTCATAATCAAGATCTTCAAAATTAATAGAAATAATCTGTTCTTCCTCAATCCCATGCTCTCTTAAATAATTGCGATAAATTTCCAGAAGCATAGATTTTCCACAACGTCGTACACCTGTAACAATTTTAATCAACTGCTTATCTTTCCAGGCTATCAGTTTTTCTAAATATTCTTTTCTTTCTATAATCATAATAATTTTCCTTTCTTTTTTATTAATTATATTCCAAAAACGATAAAAAAATCAATAGTTTTTGGATTGCAGTCCCAAAACTATTGATTTTTATTTTTATCAGTACAAAAGTCAACTCACTAGTACAGCGAATATTAAGTAACTGCTATATTGACTTGTCTGATTTTTCATCTGCGGCGTTGTCGTCAATCGGCGTAGCCACCGAATCAAATCAATCATATGTGAATTGTCAAGGTGCTCCAGCTACTGAAAAGTAGTCGGGGATTTTTTTCTATCATACCTAAAAACTAAGCGCTTACCTTATTGCTTTTCGCAATCACGCAGTGTGCTTACTTGATTTAATAAAAAAATAAATGCAACCTCTATATCTCTTTTTTTCCTGCTTACAGATATAGGGACTGCATTTGCCTTTACATTTATTTGTATGTAGCGTTGCAAGATTGCCATTATAGAGTCGACTGTCCTTATACTTATAAAATACTGTATAAAGTTGCAACATAGTAATATTTAGAAATAAGTTGTAATTTTCCGATACTCTGCCGGTGTCATATTCATCTGACCAGTAAAAACCCGGGTAAAATATTGTAGATTGGGATATCCTACCTGTTCTGCTATCTGAGTAATCTTTAAATTAGAGGAACGTAATAATTTTTTTGCCTCCTCCAAGCGCAGTTCTACAAGAATTTCAGAAAATTTTCTTCCGGTAGCCTGTTTGATAAAACGACTGATATACGAGGGATTTCTGTTTACATGTTCTGAAACATTTGTCAGACCGATTGGTTGTGAAAAGTTATCATTCAGATATTTATAAATTTGCTGGATTAGCTGATCCTGGTCATTATTATGCATACTTTGAATATTATCTGCAATATACTCCAGCCAATACTTCATATAGTCTGCTTTTGTCTTTCTTTCCGATTGTACATGAATCTGCTGCTCAAACGATTCCGTAATCTTATCTTTGCTTTCCTTATCCAATGGAATTCCTGAAAGAAATAAAAATATATTGGCACCTATCAACTCCATGATATTGTTAAAATATTTCTCTGTCTCTTTCTCTGTCTCATCGATGATCTTCTGCATCTGTTCGAGTATTTTTTTCTTATTACCAGAGCGAAGATATCTGATCAGTTCTGTAATTGCTTCTGTAACATCGAAAAAGTCATTTTCCCTGTATTCCATCGGTAAATCCTGATATGAAAGCAGCTGCATACATCCTGTATCTTTTCCGTATTCCAGACATTTCAACACTTCCTTTTTCATCTGTTGGATATCAGACAGATTTTCAGAATAATGACTGACAGCTATCATACAATCCATTGGCTGCAACTGGGCCAGTTCTCTTCTGATCAGCTCTAATTTACTGCAGAATTTCCACAGTATTTTTTCTTCTGTTGGCCAGATCATATAAAAGATACCACCATGTTCCAATGCCAGTATCTCTTTAAATTTTTTCAGAAAGAATTCATGGATTATATAACTATAATAGCTCTCTTCTTCCAAAGGCATACGATTCCTGTCATATGTAACAGCCACCACCCTATATCCGTTTATTGCAATCCGCAGCTTCTGCTTTTGCAGTTCCATCTGTTTTTCTGAAAAAATTACAGGTTGAAAAAAGAGTTTTTCCACAAATTGTTGTCTGATCAGCTCCTGATTTTTGACAAAATAATCCTGGAAAATCTGATACATTTCCGTATGTTTTTGTTCTGCATGAAATGCACTAATCGCTCGATTTATGCACTTGATTGCTTCCTGTTCATCTACGGGCTTTAAAAGATAGTCAAAAACTTTATACTCTATTCCATATCTGGCATATTCAAACTCTGCATATCCAGTCAGAAAAACAATTTTTGCTCCATAATCCATTTGATTAATCTGCTTTGCCAACTCGATTCCAGTGATGCCCGGCATACGAATATCTGTCAAAATAACCCCAGGTTTTTCCTGTTCAATATAATCCAATGCCGTCTGTGCATCTGCAAAAGCACAAACCGTATGCATACCCCGTAATCCCGTTTCCATGATTCTTTTTAATTTGTCTGATATCAATGGTTCATCATCTATAATTACCACTTTCATATCCTTTTTCCCCCTTTGTTTTGGGAATACAGATGGTTACTGCTGTCCCCGATGGCTTTACACGTTCCACAGTCAAACCATATTCTTTTCCATACAGCAGCAAAAGTCTTTGCTGAATATTAAAGATACCAATGTGTTCCTTCTCTTTCAGTATTCCATTTTCTCTTATTTCTTCCAACTGTCTGATAATAGTTTCCGGCATCCCATTTCCATTATCTTTTACAGTAATATAAATTGCATCTTCCGTTTCCTTCCCGGTTACTGCTATCATTCCTGTTTCTTTCAATTCTGAAACCCCATGGACAATTGCATTTTCCAAAAGTGGCTGTATCATCAGCTTTGGAATGTAATATTCATATAATTGTTCCGGTATTTCTACCAGACAGATAATATGTTCCTGAAAGCGCATTTTCTGAATATACAAATATTGATTTACATACTTTAATTCTTCTTCAATCTTTAAAAACTGCGCCCCTTTAATGGACATTCTCATAATGCTTCCAAGAGACGTTACCGTCTTTTTAACTTCCGCAGTCTTCCCCATATCAGCAAGACTATTAATACAGTCTAATGTATTATATAGAAAGTGTGGGTTAATCTGAGCCTGAAGAGATTCAATCTGGGCATCTTTCATTAACAACTGTTGTTTATATACCTGCTGAATCAGCAAATCAATTCTTTCCAACATCGCATTATAAACATTTGCCAATTCTCTAAATTCGTCATTGGAATCAACCTCAACATACGCATTGGAATTTATCTCTGTAGTCTGGCGTAATTTTACAATAAATTTCTGAATCTGTTCTGCAATTTTAGCCGCAGTTATGAATAATGCAATTGCAATAATTGAAATTGCAGCCAAAATCATCAACATCTCTTTGAAGAAAATTTTATGTACACTCTTAAAAAGCAGATTTTTATCCAAAATTCCTACAAGGCTACACCCATCATATTGAAGATTATATCTGATAATTTTATAATTTCCGGATGGTTCTTTCAAAATGGTTTTACATTTATCATCAGGTAAATTTGAACCATTGACCAGGATATTATTTTCCGAATCCAATATGAGAATAGCGTTCACATCTCTATCCTCTCCTGTCTGTATAATTTTTTCCATACCCGTTTTATCAATATCCATCATCAGAAATCCGATTTTTTCATCACTTTTTTCTATTTGGGGAACGGAGATATTTCTTGCAAAAGTAATCATATTTTTCCGCACGGGATTTATACGAAGCACCGGCTTTCCATGCTTTTCTTCTGCTGCTTCTTTCAGTATTTCTGCAAAATCATTTGTCTGTTCTATTGTATTATAATAAATTGCATTATTAATATATAATTCGTTAAACTTATTATAAATACACACATTCATTAACGCATCCTGATTATTTGTAATAAGAGATCCTATCTGATAAGAAATCATATCAGTCAGTTTTTCCTGCTCTTCAATGCTTAATACACTCTGACGGGTATTTAAATATTCCTGCACTTCATCTGTATAATATAAAAATTTTATGGTAGCCTGATTATAATTATCTAATAATGTATTAACCAGCTTCTTTTTTTCCATAACATTTTGTTCTGTCTGATCATATACCATCTGCTTCATCTGATCAAACATAATAACTGTAGTACTATAAAAAATAAAAAAATACCCTAAAACAACAAATGGGAGACAGGAAATAAGTAATTTATTTCGAATCGTTAATTTTCCATAAAACTTATATAATCGTCCTTTTTTTCCTTCATCTCTTTTTAGTACCTCTCTTACAAACAGGAATCCCCGATATAGCGCATACATCATGCGTCTATACCGGAGATTGATTCAGCAGATTCTATCTTCTGTATATAACACAGAAGCTAAAGCCTTTTGGTAAAAATACACTTCGCTCTTTGTCATACCACACTCTTCTTTTTCTCCAAGCAAATGCTTTTCTAATATTTCCTGAATACAGGCAATCTGGTCATCTATATAGATGCTTCCGATCGGTCGGAGATAATGACCCGGAAAAATAAGTTCATATGAATTTCTTAATTGAGCTAATTTTTTCAATGATTCCAGATATGTACTCATTGTATCAGAAAACGTATCAAACATCAATACTGGCGTACTTACAACAGTATCTCCGGAAAATAGCAATCTGTATTTTCTGTCTAATAAACAAATTCCATCCTTAGTATGTCCTGGTGTATCCAAAACCTCCAAATCTCTATTTCCAAGATGGAAAACAAATCCTTCTTCTATTCCTTTCATCTCAAAGTCACCCATAATTGATGCATCAAATTCCAGGCTTGCTTCATAATTGTATTCTGGACGGGCTTCCTGTGAACGGAAAAATTCCTTACGTGACTGCAGATTATTCTGTTCCTGAATAACCGGGATTGCTTTTTTATGTGCATAAACCATTGAAAAGCGCCCATTTCCACCCACATGATCATAATGATGATGCGTATTTACTACATCATAAGGCAGATGAGTCATTGTTTCTACTACTGACCGTATATTTCCTATTCCAATACCAGTATCAATCAATAGGGCTCTTTCCGTTCCAATAATCAAATACATAATATCTATACCAAACTCATCAATTGCCCATACATCCCTTGATACCTGCTGAAGTGTAAAACCGTTTATCTTTTTTATGTTCATATTATCTTCATAAAATGTACTCATCTTTACTTCTCCTGTCTTTTTTATTTTACTGCACCCGCTGTTAAACCGCTTGTAATATGTTTCTGTCCTACAATATAAATAATTATAATTGGTATCATACTTACAACTAATCCTGCAATCAAAAGATTCCATTGAGCATTAGTAGAAGATTTAAACATATATAAATTGACTGTAATTGTACGAAGGTTCACATCACTGATCATAATACTTGGAAGTAACAAATCATTCCATGTCCAAAGGAAAAACAAAATGCCAATTGTCACTGTTGTGGATTTTACCAGTGGCAAAATAATCTGCACCATTGTTCTGAAAGGTCCCGCACCATCAATTGCAGCAGCTTCTTCCAACTCTCTTGGCATACTCTTCAGAAAACCAACATATGTCATAACACCAAATGATGTATAAAACCCACTATAAAATATAATCAGTCCTAAATGCGTATTAGTCAGTCCCAGTTTTGTAGATAACATAGAAATTGCAATCATAACTGCATGAAATGGAATAATCTGTCCTACTACAAACAATGTGTATAATTTGTCACCTGTCTTTTGAGGAAGATGTGAAATTCCATATGCACTCATAAAAGACACGGCACTGGCAACTATAACAGTACATACCGTCACAAACAGCGTATTGCGAAATACTGTCCAAAAGTTCATAATCCGCATTGCTTCAGAAAAATTTTCCAGATATAAACTTTTTGGAAATGAGATAAATGAGGTTAATATATCATTATTCGGTTTAAACGCATTCATGATAATAAGAAAAACTGGAAGTATAAAGATAATTCCAAGGCACAGCCACAAAATACTTTTTAAAACTACTGTTTTATTCATTCCTTCTTTTTCCACTTTACATCTGTACCTCCCTTTTTCTAGTAATCTTAAGCTGAATCAATGCAATAATACCTACCAGTAAAAACAGTATTATAGATTTTGCAGAGCCATATCCCATTTTAAACGAACCAAATGCATCATTATATATGTTCAGTGCAATTGTCTGTGTACTATTTGCCGGACCTCCACCAGTCAGTGATAACGGAATGTCAAATGCTTTGAAAGCTCCTGCAATTGATACAAAGAGATTAATTGTAATTGTCGGCATTAACAATGGCAATTGGATATAAATAATTTTCTTAATTCCTGTACATCCATCCAGAACAGCTGCTTCCAACACATCTTTTTGTATTGTCTGCAATCCTGTAATATATAACATCATAAGAAAACCGGTAGACTGCCATGTTGTTACTAAAATAACTGTAAAAGCCGCAGTACCTGCATTTCCAAACCAGCTGATATTAGCCAATGCATCTATATGCAAAATTTTGGCCAGATTTGGAATGGCTCCTGTAAAAATAAAAGACCATACAAAAGAAACCATTACACCACTGATAATATTAGGAATAAAAAACAAAGAACGTATTACGCCTTTACACCGTACATTTGAATCTAAAAAATATGCTATTACAAAGCCGATCAAATTTGACATTAAAATTGATATTACCGCTAGAATTAAAGTAAATACCACAGAATGAATAAATGTCTCGTCTCCAAGAAGCTTAGTGTAATTTCCCAGACCGACAAAATCTTTATTTCCTTTTATTAAATTCCAATTATAAAAAGACGCCGGAAGTGTTCCTAAAAGCAATGGACCTGCAAGCGCAAGAACGTATAATAACATCGACGGAATCGTAAGGCCAAAATAAAACCATTTATTTTTTTTACAACAATCCAACATAAAATCATCTTCCTTTCTGATAACAAAAGCTTCTGCAACATTTCTGCAGAAGCTTCTGTTACCACTTATACATTTCCCGATTTTACTTTACTCAAGAAGCTCTGAAAACTTCGAATCTAACTGATCTAAAGTAGTGTCCATATCCGTTGTTCCGGCAAAATATCCCTGAATTACCGGCCCAATCATATCGCCAGCGCCTGACTCAAGCTGTGAGTATACCCATGGTCTTGTCTGGTTATTTGACATATAATTTTTATAATCTTCGAAATACTGATATTCTGTTGACATTGTAAAATCCATTGCAGGTGGTGCTGCGCCCATCGAATCAGCACTATAATGCATCCATCCATTTTCATCTGTGTTATCACTCAGATAATTCAGAACCTCACGCACTGCATCCAGATGTGGAGTATTCTGATTTACTGCAATACAAATTCCTACATCTACATCAAGTTTTGCATCTTCCTCATTTTCTGTAAGTGGTACTCCAAACAGACCAACCTGTAAATCCGGATTAATACTTTGTGCATTCAGAAGAGAAAATTCTCCGGTCACAATCATAGCAGCTTCACCTGATGCAAATGCATTAAATCCTGATGTGGAATCTGCATCCATATAATTTCCACCGGAATTTTCTTTCATCATATCCATAAAATCAAATTCAAGTGAAGAATTATCATTCCTGAAACTTCCTTTTCCTGCATTCATATCTGCAACCCATGACTCATAGTCTCCAACTGCGGCTCCCTGCAGACAGCTAAATAAATGATTCAATGTCCATGCATCTTTATAGGTAGCCGCAAATGGTGTAATACCACTTGCCTGAAGTTTTTCACATACTTCTTTCATTTGTGAGAATGTTTTCGGTACTTCTGTAATTCCGGCCTTTTCAAATAACTCCTGATTATAATAAACTCCCAGCATTTCCAGAGCCATTGGATACGCATAAATTTTTCCATCATAGCTACATGCATCTTTTACAGAATCATAAATCTTTGTTGCAAATCCTTCCTCGCTCAAATCCACAATTCTGTCTGTTGCTGCAAACTGCTGCACCTGTGCATATGGATTCAGGAAAAACATATCCGGAAGATCATTAGATGCCACCTTTGCTCCAAGATATTGGCTATAATCTCCTGATTGCATTTCAACTACAAAATTAATTTTATCCTGGCGCTTATTAAATTCATCTGCACCTTTCTGAAAATTATCTGCTGCTCCAGAAGACCACACCGCTAATTTAACGGTTTCTTTTTCGTCTGAATCCGCTTTTACAACTGTTGCTCCACTAATCATGACTGTCCCCATAGCGACTGTCATCATCAGGCTAATCATCTTTTTCCTCATAAAAACTCCTTTCTTTTACCTGCTTTGTCCTTTTGTCATTTTAGAAGTACTTCTTTTGTTAACAATATAATAACAACCCCTGCTTTCTTTTTCCATACGTCAAATTATGACAAAACATATACATTTTTTTACCTTTCCAAACGGAAAAAGACGCAAGCCATATTTTTATGTCTCACGCCTTTCTCTACTCATATTTTCGTCATCCGGACTTTTAACTCTGCTTCTGATAATTTACTGATGACAACAGACCTTGCAGATAACATTACTTTCCGCAACACTCCACAATGGTCTTCTCCACATCCTCTATCTGAAATGGTTTTGCCAGATGTGCGGTCATGCCGGCTGCAAGACATCTTTTTGCATCTTCCTCAAATGCATTTGCAGTCATTGCAATGATCGGAATTGTTTTTGCATCCGCCCTGTCCATGGCACGTATGGCTTTTGTTGCTGCAATCCCATCCATAACAGGCATCATGACATCCATCAATATGGCATCAAAGGTTCCCGGAGGATTACTTTCGAAGTGCTCCACTGCCTGTCTGCCGTTTTTTGCAACTGTAACCTTGGCACCGTCATCTGTCAGCAGCATTTCTACGATTTCTGCATTAAGCTCATTGTCCTCAGCTGCCAGCAGATGCAATCCACGAATATCATATTTCTCTGCAATTTCCTTATCCTTTTTCTGTTCCTGGGCAATCTCAAAGGGAATGGCAATGACAAACACAGATCCAACTCCCACCTGACTTGTCACTTCAATACTTCCATTCATCTGCTCAATCAAGCCTTTAGTGATCGCCATTCCCAGACCGGTTCCCTGATAAACACTCCGGGCATCTGTTTTTTCCTGTGAGAACGGATCAAAAATATGACTCAGGAACTCCGGACTCATCCCTATACCTGTATCAGAAATCGTCCATCTGTATGTACAGATTCCATCATGTACATCTGCAGCCTCCATTACTGTAGTGATCTTTCCTCCCGGCCGGTTATACTTAATACAGTTTCCATAGATATTCAGAAAAATCTGGCGAAGATACAGTGAGCTTCCATAGACATAAGGATAAGGAATATCCTCCTTATTTTTCTCATAAATCCACTGAATATCCTCATCTGCTGCCCTGTGAGTGATAATGCTCTCAATCTCATAGACCAGATCTTTGAGACAGATATATTCATGAGTCAGAACAATATGACCTTCCTCTATTTTACTCATCTGCAAAACATCATTGATAAGGGAAAGCAAATAATCCGCTGCTATCTTCATCTTTTTATGATTTTCCTGTATCAGTGCCTTATCCTCAAAATGGGTCTCATCAATCTTTAACAGACCAATAATACCATTCAAAGGTGTTCTGATATCATGGCTCATACGGCTGAGGAACTTGGTTTTTGCCCTGCTCTCGGCACGCATCTCATTGAATGCAGCCTGAAGACGTGCCTGTTCCTGTTCATCCCGTTCATGTCTCTGTGTGGTATCCTGCAGCAGAATGATTGCATAGATCATAGGGACCTCAGCAAGGATTTCTGTATCAAACACTACCATCCTGGTCATAAGCACTGTTTTCTGTACCCAGCGGATACTTCCATCGTCTTCGCGGGCACAATATTCCACAGACATATTTGTTTCTCCGTTCTCAAATCTCTTACGAAGCTTTTCGCAATTATCTGTCATACAGTAACCGGCAATTGTTTCCTGGGTGATTCTTTTCTCATATTCCCAGCAGTAATCCTGATAAGAGTACGGAAGCGGATAATCCATAAAAAGCTCCCTGCTCTTCTGTTCTTTTCCATTCAGTACGATTCTTCTTTCCAGAACATCCTTTGTCAGATTTACTGTATAGATCACATCTGATAATTCCAGAAGTGCATCCACATAGCTGTCATTTTCCAGGATTGACTGTTTCAGCTGTTCATAATAAAGCTGCAGCTGCTCTTTTGCACCTGTCTGGCCTTCAGAAGTCTTTCGGATGGTTTCAAATGCCAGAAGAAAATGATGCAGCTTTTTGTCCTCATCCCAGTCCACCGGAATCAGTGTCAGGCGGTTATATGCCCCCTGTTTTCCGATATTATACTCATATTCCAGCACATCTTTCTTCGCATGCATCTTCTTTTGAAGCTCCGAAATCTGCAGCCCTTCACGGATATCTGCCTGACAGGAACTTTCAACCTGTTCCTCTATGATCTGTTCCACTGCTCCGGAATATGCACCGTCAGAAGCCAGGAAAAAATTCTCGCTGGAACGAATCGCCCGATAGGTATCCATCCTGGCATCACAGTACAGACAGTCTGAGAAATTACTACCGTGCTGATTAAGCAGTTTTAACAGCTGATATCCCTGATTCTTTTCTGCTGCAGCCTCTTCCCGTTTCACATGATTCTTATTGATATACATGTTTTTGTCTGCGCAGTTAAACAGTTCTCTCATTGTACTTCCGGGAAAATCGCCGGCCAGTGCAAATCCCACCGCATAGCTTAAGGGAGTATCCGGATACACTCTGGATTCCTCTGCCATATCTCTGCGCACCTTTTCAAGGCACTGTGTCATCTGTTCCCTGTCCAGTCCATGGGTAACTGCAAGAAACTCATCTCCACCTGCTCTTCCCACAAACTGCTCAGCCGGCATGGAATCCCGCAGGCAGATAGCAAATCTACGGATATAGGCATCACCGGCTTCATGTCCTCTGCTGTCATTAATACGCCGGAGATTATTAAGATCAAAACTGCAGACACCGGTATCTGCATCCGGTTCTTCCTCACTCAGTAATTCTTCACATTTATTTTTGTTCGGAAGTCCTGTCGCATCATCCAGATATACCTTTCGCTGCAACAGACGGTTCATTGCAGCATATTGTATCGCTTTGATAAACTCATATCCGATCAGCAGCATCAATACAACAATATCTGCTGTGATATATTTTTCAAGCAATGATAAAGATGTGGCTTTTTTCTGCGAATATTTTTCAGCCAGACCTGTTGCTTCATCACAGATTACAAAGAAATCCTCACTTCTGGATATAATATCTGTTTTTTCATACCCTTCAGACCGCCCTAAACAGATTTCTTTATACAGATCAGAAAATCCCTCGTCCAGTTCCTGCATTTTATTCTGAAAATCCGTATCATTCAGATATACCAGATTCAGTTTCGTATTTCCATTGCGCAGACCATCAATGAAAGACTTTACTTCCTGAATCATTGCATCGTCCTGTTCCCCGGCGACCTCCAGCTTGATGATCCTCTGTGTCTCTCCACGGACTAAACCGGTATAATTTACAACACGGGCTGTTCCCTGAATGTCAGAGACAATCACCATCATTATAATAATAAGGATAGCCAGAATGACTGCCAGAACACCAATACTGACCTGAATAATACCGGATTTCTTTTTCTTATTCTTCACTTCGGACATGGCCCTCCCCTTCTTGTTTTATTCTGTAAAAAATGGCCTGGATGAACCGATATCCCAGATATCCTGATATAGCGCCTGCCAGGGCTCCGCCAAGAACATCTGTGGGATAATGCACATACAAATACAATCTTGATATTCCTATCAGACAGGCAAGAACCAGAACCGGTTTCCACAGCTTCTTTTCTCCTGCCAGATATAAAGCAGTTACTGAAGCAAATGCCGCTGCTGTATGTCCTGACGGAAAAGAATAATCATGAAGTCTGGATACCAGAAGCTGCACTCCTGTATTTACATCATAAGGTCTTGTCCTTGCAACCAGATTTTTTAATATTACATTGCAAAGTAATAAATCTATTATCAAAGCAGCTGCCATAACTGCACCTGTTTTTCTCATTTTAGGAATCAGAAGAAATACTATCGTCATCACGATCCATATAATCCCTGCATTCCCCAAGCTCGTAATAAACACCATCAATTTGTCCAGAAACGGCGTGTGTAGAGTCTGAAACCAGTCCAAAATATTTAATTCAATGCTCATATCTTTTCTCCCATTCTTTCAGCATATGCATTATTTTACCCTACTTTTTCCTGTATGCCTACTCAAATTTGAATGTATTTATTTATAAACAGGCAAAAAAACACCTGACAGACTACTTTTTATAATCTGTCAGGTGTTTTTCTGATTCCACACTGGATTGCACCTGTCGGACAGGCCTTCTTGCATCTGCCACAACGGATACATTCCGGACTATTAGAGTTTTCCACAGGGTCTACGATCATCTGGCATGCTTTTGCACATTTTCCGCATTTTATACACTTATCCTTATCCACTCTGTATTTATACAGAGAGACAGGATTAAAGACGGAATAAAGTGCTCCCAGTGGACAGATATATTTGCAGAACGGACGGTAGATTAAAATGGAAAGAATAATCGTTATAATCAGGATCACATTCTTCCATATGTACAGCCAGCCCAGTGCACTGCGCATGGATTTATTCAGAAGTACCAGCGGCAGTCCGCCCTCCAGTGTTCCTGCCGGGCAGATCAGTTTGCAGAAATAGGGTGCACCCTGTCCCATAATATCCACCAGGAACAATGGAAGAAGGATCACAAACACTGCAAAAATCACATATTTCAACTTGCGAAGCAGTTTATCTCCCTTGAATGTACGAATTTTCTTAGGAAATGGAATCTTATTCAACAAATCCTGAATCAATCCGAAGGGGCAGAGAAAACCGCAGATCAGTCTTCCCACCATAGCTCCGATGAAGATAAGAAATCCCACCACATAATAAGCCATCTTGAAATTCCAGCTCCCTATCACAGCCTGAAGAGAACCGATAGGACAGGCGCCTACAGCACCGGGGCAGGAATAGCAGTTCAGGCCCGGAACACAGGCATTTTTTAGTTTGCCTGTGTAAATTTTGCCTGTAACAAAGCCGGTAACATGACTGTTTGTAATGAACGCCCACAGTGCCTGGATTCCGTGTCGGGGCCACTCATTGATCTTCATATTTTTTGTATTTTGTTTCTTATTACTTTTGTTATCACTGTTCTTTTTATTACTCATTTATCCAATTCCCACACATTCCATACAGATGTTAATGGCTTTTGTAAACACCACTGCCAGCTCTCCGCGGGAAATCCCATATCCCATAAAGCAGGCTCCCACAAGCATAAGAATCAACGCCGGCCATTTACTGTTCCATATTTTGCTGGTTTTCAATTTATTCATTTTTTATTTTCCCTCTGTGACATTCGCCAGCTCTTTTTCCACAATTTCTTTCCACTCGTCCAGGCTGTGGCTTCCGGAGTAAGTCTCGCCTACAATATTTCCATTTTTGTCAACAAAGAATGTTTCCGGGAAAGCGGAGATTCCATTGAGACGTCCGTTCATCATTCCGGAATCCGGGATCAGGAATGGATAGGATGCCTTTGTTTTCTCCTGAATTACCTGAGCCTTTTTCACTGCTTCCTCATCCTGTTTTCCACCACTGCCTATTGTATCCCGTGTAACGCCTACTACTCCCACACCTTTATCCTTCATCTCCTGATAAAGCTTCTCCAGATCAGGAATCTCATTAATACATGGAGAACACCAGGTAGTAAAAACATTTACCATAGTCAGATCGTATTTGCTGAAGATATCCTGTGTATAGGTTTTTCCGTCAACTCCTGTTGTTTCAAATTTGCCTACATTTGTTCCTTCAGCTGCATCTGTACTGTCAGAAGTATCCTGCGGCTGGTCAAATGCAGAAAGCATCTGGAACGGGGTCATTTCTGTAAGTGTTACTTCAATCCCCTCCACATCCTTTAGCAGGTCTGCATCTGCATCCTTGTTTGTGCTGAGATAATATTTATATTTGCCGTCACTGCTGGTGCCCAGTTCTTTATGCTCTGTGCATCCGGTAATCGTATCCAGATCTTTCTGGGATTCCTCGTCATACATTCCGATCACACCTACTCTGCTGAGACTTTTCAGCCAGTCGTCATATCCGGTGCCCATCTTGTCCACCTCTGCATCCTTCTGCTCGTCTGTCAGGGTACACCAGCTGGCTGTGGCATATGTGACTGCCTCTGCATTGTCATCCCATCTCTCATCTGTAAACATGGAAATATTCTTCTTCTCCATCTGCTCTTTCAGGTCTTTGGAAATCCCTAATTTCATTCCAAGGAATGGATATTCATAAGTATCCTGTGCAGGCTGAGCAATCTCTGAGGGTTTGAAGGATTCAGCAATCAGACCCTCGGAAGCTGCCACACTGCCATCTTCTGCTGCCTGAACATCCTTACCATCCGTCTGGACTACACCTGCTTCATCTGCTGGCACTGCAAGAGCCTCCCCTGCATGTACAGTTACAATACCTCCCATAGATGTCACACTTAATACACTTGCTGCAAAAATCGCCATTAATCTCATTCTTCTGTTTTTCATTGTAAGTAAACTCCCTTCATTTTTTACTGTTATGATTTTTATATTACTTTTAATTATTTTCCTGTGTCTGTCTGCAGATCTGGATTTTATCCCCGCATAACAGGCATCGTTTTATTGATATGCACACATTATAGCATCTGAGAAATAAAATCTGTGTTAAGAAAATAACTTTTTTCGAATTTTATTTTGTAATCAATCCCGAACAAATCTGAAACGTAGTCTGGCAGATATTCGCAATCCGCTTCGCTACATGGATCTACACCGAATAACTGCTCCGCAGTTTGATGCGGTTAAAAAACTTTATAATCAGATATTTTAATATGAAATCGTTTTCTTTTTTATACGAATTTTATACTTCGTGTGCTATGATAAAATTGATAATATGTCAGAATCAAAAATCCTATCGTACAAACACTGACTATCTTCTAACCTTTTGATTCTGATATTATAAAACTATAAATCTGGAAATTCAAAAAGGAGACCATCATGCACATTTTAATTATAGAAGACGAAGAACAGCTCTGCCGTTCCATGGCAGAGGGACTCCGCATGGACGGATACGAAACAGATACCTGCTTTGACGGGGAAGAGGGACTGGAATTATGTATGACAGAGAATTACGATCTGATCCTTCTGGATCTGAACCTGCCGGGAATTGACGGTCTGGAAATCCTGCGTCAGTTCCGTACCTTCAATACCAATACTCCTGTTCTCATACTCTCCGCAAGAGTACAAATCCAGGATAAGGTGGAGGGTCTGGATCTGGGAGCCAACGATTACCTCACCAAACCATTTCATTTCGAGGAGCTGGAAGCCCGTATCCGCAGCCTTACCCGCCGTAAATTTATCCAGGAGGATGTTTGCCTGAGATGTAGCCGTATTACCTTTGACACACGCACAAGAGAAGCCAGTGTAGATGGCACACCTCTTGCTCTCACCAGAAAAGAAAGCGCACTTCTGGAATATTTTCTGCTTCACCGCAACCGGATCATCAGCCCCGAAGAAATGATCGAGCATCTCTGGGATGGCAGCGTGAACAGCTTCAGTAACTCTATCCGGGTGCATATTTCTTCTTTAAGAAAAAAACTGAGAACCGCCCTTGGATATGATCCTATACAGAATAAGATCGGACAAGGTTATATTATGGAGGACTAAATCTATGAAATTTTACTCAGAAAAACTTTCCCCCCGCAGGCTCTCACTCCAATGGCGGCTCACATTGCTGATCTCCGGACTGGTTATCACAGCCTGTGCACTGATGTATTTCTTCATCAGCCGTTCTGCTGTGACCGGTCTGGAAGGGATTTCCGACTATGTGGTTCTAGTCACCCCTGACAATTCAAACCCGATCTCTATCAATGTAGATCCAAAAATCCTCATCCCTGATCTGGAAAACCAGATCCAGAATACCAAAAATATTTTTCTGTTCCAGAGCATGATTGCCACAGGTATCATTATTCTTCTCAGCAGTATCTGTACCTGGTTTGTCACCAGAAGAGCCCTGGCCCCCCTACGCAGATTCAGCGACAGGATCAGCCAGGTACAGGCTCAGAATCTGTCTGAACCGCTGGAAGTCCCACTCTCAGAGGATGAGATCTCACGTCTGACCAGATCCTTTAATGACATGCTTGCCCGCCTGGATAATGCCTTCTCTGCACAAAAGCAGTTTGTGGCAAGTGCAGCACATGAGCTTCGCACACCCTTAGCTGTAATGCAGACAAATCTGGAAGTTTTTTACAAAAAACCGGAACACACACCCCAGGAATACGACAGACTTTTCACTATGCTTCAGGAACAGATCGGCCGGCTTTCCCATCTTGCGGAAATCCTGTTGGACATGACAGGCCTTCAGACTGTAGAGCGTTCCGACACTATTTCCCTTGCAGCACTCACAGAAGAGGTTTTCTGCGATCTGGACCCGGTTGCAGACAAGCATCAGATCCGGCTTATTCAGACAGAAGGTGACTGTACTGTTACAGGCAGCTATATCCTTCTGTACCGGGCAGTCTATAATCTGGTTGAAAATGCGATCAAATATAACCGGCCTTCCGGTTCCGTTACTGTAAGCATTCATTCTGCAGAATCTGCAGTCCTGGAGGTAACTGACACAGGCATCGGTATCTCCCCTGAAAATCAGGAAAAAATCTTTGATCCCTTCTACCGTGTGGACAAATCCCGCAGCCGCGCCATGGGCGGTGCAGGTCTGGGGCTTGCTCTTGTAAGCGAGATTGCCAGACAGCACAAGGGTCAGGTAAAAGTAACCCAGAGCAGCGAAAAAGGCAGTACCATTGCCCTGATACTGCCTATAGCAATTCCATAAATCAACTGACTATTGATTTTTTCTCTTATTTATTTTTTTCCAGAATCTGAATCAGTTTCTGTGTATCTTCCATAGTCGTAGCCCAGCTTGTGGCAAAGCGGATCACAGAGTGTGTCTCATCATACTTCTCCCAGAATCCGAACTCCACATCCTGGGCTATTTTTTTCATTACATCATTAGACACAATGCAGAAGATCTGATTGGTGGGCGTATCCAGAGAAAGCTGATATCCATACTTCTTCAGTGCAGCTTTGATCTGCTCTGCAGCTTCCATTGCAGGTTTGCCAATCTGCAGGTACAATCCGTCCGTAAACAGCTCACCAAACTGGATCCCTGCAATCCGTCCCTTGGCAAGCAATGCTCCATGCTGCTTGATGATCGTAAAGAAATGAGGAATCCGTCCTTTCTGCGGTATAACCACTGCTTCTCCAAACAATGCTCCGCATTTGGTTCCTCCAATGTAAAATACATCGCTAAGTTCTGCCAGATCAGTGAGAGTCACATCGTTCTCCGGGCTTGCCAGTGCATAGGCAAGGCGGGCGCCATCCACATAAAGGGGGAGATGATTTTCCCGGCAGACTTTGCTGAGAGCTGCTAATTCTTCTCTGGAATACAGGGTACCATATTCTGTTGGCTGGGAAATATATACCATCCCAGGCATTACCATATGCTCATAATTGGTATCATCATAGAAATCCTTCACCAGCTTCTCAATCTGCTGTGCAGAGATTTTTCCATCTTTCTGCGGTACTGTCAGAACCTTATGTCCGCCAAATTCAATGGCGCCCGATTCATGAGTTGCAATATGACCTGTATCCGCAGCCACAACTCCCTGATAGGATTTCAAAAGTGCATCGATTACTGTGGCATTGGTCTGTGTTCCGCCAACCAGCAGGAATACTTCTGCCTCCGGTGCATTGCAGGCTTCTCTGATCTTTTCTTTCGCATCTTCTGTATATGGATCCTGACCATAGCCCACTGTTTTCTCCAGGTTTGTTTCCATCAGCTTCTTCATGATCGCAGGATGCGCACCTTCCATGTAGTCACTGGCGAAATATAAACGTGATTCTGTATTTTCCATTTTTATCGTTATGTCCTTTCTACTGCACTATTTGCACATTTGACTTTTTTATTCATAGCTTCTGTACCGGAACACTATTCATTCTGTTACTCTATTTTTCTTAGCATTTCTCCCATCTGCTCTTCTGACTTTCACAGATGGAGTTCCACTGACAATTCCCACAGATTTCTTTCCTCTTTCCTGATGCCAGGATTTTCTTTTGAACAACATCTGTAAAATCATCAAATTCCATAATCTGTCCATTTTCCAGACCGCACAGTTCCAGCACTGCATTGTCATATGCTTCTACAAGCGAAAAGGAAGAACAGCATCCTTTTTCATTATTCGGACAGGCAGAACAGATCTCGTCTGTATCTGCATGAAGCTGTATCTTCGCTCTCTTCTGGAAAATATCCAGCATTTCCTGCATATGTGCGGAAAATCCATCACTGTATCCTTCACCCTTGAAATATGCAAGGCACATTCCATGGTGAGGACGTAGTGGAATATTTTTTATAAAAGACATCTTTGTGCACCCTTCTCCTTAATTTTTTAACATATTGGATACTTTAACACAAAGCGTTTTTATTGACAACTTTTTTTATTTTATAGTTTACAATCCAATAATTCTATATACTGATCGGATTTCATCAGACTTACTGGATAAAATCAGAAAAATCCTTTTTTACTTTTTCTTCATTTACCAGCCTTAGCTACCCTCATATTATAAAGAAAGGTACCCAATGATGCCAGAATAATCAGCACATATCCTGTAAAGCTGTACTTATCCGGAATCTCTCCAAACAGGACAAATCCCAGCATCGTGGCAAAAATAATCTGCGAATAATCAAAGATGGAAATCTTCCCTGCAGGTGCATAGGTGTATGCAGCCGTAATCGTAAACTGTCCGCCCGCTGCGAATAATCCTGCCATCAGCAATGTCACAAGCTGTTTCATACTCATGGGTGTGAAATGGAACAACATCCAGGGTACAACCGACAAACAGGAGAAAAATGAAAAATAAAACACGATAACCGGTCCCTTCACTCCGTGAGTTCCCAGTACACGCACCATCGTATAGGCAATTCCTGCTCCCAGTCCACCGCAGACTCCGATCAGTGCCGGAACAAGTGCCGCATTCTGAAATCCCGGTTTCACTACAAATAAACATCCGATAAACGCCAGAGCAACACACGCAGCCTGCGCCGGTCTGATCTTTTCCTTTAATAAAAGGAATGAAAAAATAATCGCGAAAAACGGAGACAATTTATTCAGGATCGATGCATCTGCCACCAACAGATGATCAATAGCATAAAAGTTACACAGAATCCCCAGTGTCCCGCACACACAACGCAGGATCAGCGGTCCCCAGTATTTCTTATCCACCTTCGGCACTGTACGATTCTTACAGAGAATTATCGCTGCAAACACTGCCGCCACCAGATTCCGGAAGAAGCTCTTCTCCACAGACGGCAGATCACCTGCCAGACGTACGCTCACATTCATACAAGCAAAGAAAAACGCCGACAGGATGATCATTATCATACCCTTTATGTAATTTTCCTGTTTCATCAGATTTAACCTGCCTTTCTGTCCATGCAGACAGCTTCTTTTTCATAATATGCTGTCTGTCATCTACCTGTTAATCATAGCACGGACAATCGTTTTAGTACAAATAGATTTTTTATTTCAATTCGTCCTAAACCATGATATACTATAAGAGCTGTCGAACCTCCAGCAGAAAGGAGGTGAGTTTCATGGAAGAAATTCTCGTCACATTTCTTGTCTCTGTTTTAGCAGGCGTAGTTAGCTACTACATATGCAAATGGCTGGACGGCAGACGCTAGACAGCAACAGCCTAAACGGAACAGCTCACCGTAACGAGCAAGAAAGCCCTCAGAGCTGCAACTCTGAGGGCTTTTGTTTCTTTAGTTCGCTTCATGGAATCTCGTCACATTCCTTAGCTACTGTTAGTATATGCTGAAAAAAATAAAAAGTCAACTTAAAAATAATATTAGGTAGTGTAAATTTACTGTAGGAAATTTACACTGCTTTTACATCCCATTGACTTTTCCAAAAGCTTGTGTTACTCTAAAGCGTGTTTGAAAAATTGTAACACACATCTTGCGTAAAGCATTTTTCAAATACGCTCTAACAAAAGAAAATCTGCATAATGGATAATAACAACGGGAGCCTGTGGGACAGGCTGAGAGGAAGATAGATCTTCGACCGCACCTGATATGGATAATGCCAGCGTAGGGACTGTATTTGTGAATTAAAATCTGCCAGTGTGTTATTCCGGCAGATTTTTTTTGCAGGATTTTATCTGTTTCCTGCACAACCGATAATGTCTGCTTCAGCAGACTAAATCTTCATTTCAAGGAGGTTCATTATGAACACAGACAGATCCAAAACATTCAGAATGGTCATGCTCGCCATGATGGTTGCCATCGGCGTTGTCATCTCACCCATTCTGAGAATTGAGGGTATGTGCCCTACTGCACACCTGATAAACATCGTCTGTTCCGTACTTCTGGGACCATGGTATTCACTTCTTTGTGCCACTCTCATCGGAATCATCCGCATGATGTTTATGGGTATCCCGCCACTTGCACTGACAGGCGCCGTATTCGGCGCATTTTTATCAGGTGTTTTCTACCGCGCTTCTCATGGAAAGATTATCTGCGCAGTGATCGGTGAAATCTTCGGAACCGGTATCATCGGCTCTCTGGTTTCCTATCCTGTAATGGCATTTTTTATGGGCAGAAGCGGACTGAATGCATTTTTCTACACACCAATGTTTCTGGCAGCAACCTGCATGGGCGGCACCATTGCCTATTTCTTCCTGAAAGCCTTAAGTCACACAGGAATGCTTGCCAAATTTCAGCAAAGCCTTGGAGCAAAAGTATATGACCGTAAATCAAACAAATCCCAGACAACTGACCCGAGCAGCACAGCCGCTGATTCACTGCATCACTAATCCAATTTCTATCCATGACTGTGCCAATATTATTCTGGCGGCCGGAGGCCGCCCGATCATGGCAGAACATCCCGCTGAAGTAGCTGAGATTACCAGAAGCTCTCATGCACTGGCACTGAATCTTGGAAATATCACTGATGCGCGTATGAAATCCATGCCTGAATCTCTGAAAACTGCAGCCAGTCTCCATATTCCTGTTATGCTTGATCTGGTAGGTACTGCCTGCAGCAATCTGCGTTACGAATTTGCAAACAGACTTATGAACATTCATATGCCGGAACTTCTCAAGGGCAATATGTCTGAGCTTCTTGCCATGTCCGGCCAGACCGCCCATGCCATTGGCATTGATGCAGGGGATGAGGATACCGTTACAGATATCAATCGGCTTCATCTGCAGGAACTCTTCCAGGAAAAAGCTGCTCAATGGAATACTACACTCCTGATCACTGGTAAGGAAGATATGATCGTTTCTGCAAACAAATGCTCATTTATCAAAAGAGGCACTCCTGCCATGTCGCAGATCACCGGAACCGGCTGTATGCTTGGCATGATCTGTGCCACTTATCTGGCAGTCACAGATCCTTTCACTGCAGCTTTCACTGCAGCTACAGAATTTGGTATCGCCGGCGAAAGAGCTGAAAAAAACAGCTCCGGCCCCGGAAGCTTCCAGGTGGAGCTGTTTGATCAGTTTTACCAGTTATCCTTATGATAAGCAGATAAAAAAGGGCGCCTATTTCCTGGCGGCCCTTTTTATCTACTTAATCTTTAGTACAGCTTAGCACCTGTCGGGATTCTGTCATCTACCATCAGAAGGTTCAGTTCTTCATGACCATCTTCCTCTGCCATAGGAAGCATCATAACTTTATACATTTGCATTCCTGTACCTGCTTTCTAATTCTGCAAAAAACTCTTTGTAATCTCTTCCTTTTCCTTTTTCAATATCATGGTAACTGTCCATTGCCATCTTACGGACATCCTTCTGGTTCTCTTCCATTGCATCTATAAAATCTGATTTTCTCACTGTTGCTGTTGCTCCCATCGACAATTCCTCCTTTCAAATTATTCAATGTTTCATTCACTTGTTATAGTCTATAGCTCCATAGCTTATCTTTTGTTTCCTTTACATTTATTATAATCTTACTACCTCTGCTTATGCAATAAGATTTTTTCGACAACGCCAGAAGAGAATCACGCATCCTCTTCCTGTCTGTTTTTCCACTCCTGCTTTTTTTTCAGGAGCTGTTTGTCACTACAGTCTCTTATTTCTTACTCTATACATACTCAGACAAAAAAATAAAGGAAACCAGAGCTATTGCACTCTAATCTCCTTTATTTCACATATCCTCACATAATTCTACAGAAATTCCCGAAAGATTGGTACAAAATTGGTACAAAACCTCGAAAATTGGTACAAACTACATGATTATTTATTATTATTTTTTGCTCTTAGTATAACTTTGCACCAGCCGGAATATGGTTATCAACCATCAGAAGATGAAGTTTTTCTTCGCCCTCTTCCTCATGGATTGCACTAAGTAACATTCCACAGGATTCAATTCCCATCATAGCTCTTGGCGGCAGGTTTGTGATAGCGATCAGTGTTTTTCCAACCAGTTCTTCTGGCTCATAATAAGCGTGAATACCGCTTAAAATGGTACGATCTGTGCCTGTTCCATCATCCAGAGTGAACTGTAACAGCTTCTTGGATTTCTTAACAGCTTCACATGCTTTTACCTTTACAGCTCTGAAATCTGACTTGCTGAAAGTATCAAAATCAACCATTTCTTCGAATAACGGCTCAACTTTTACCTTGGAAAAATCAATCTTCTCAACTGTCTTTGTTTCCTGTGCTGCATTGTTTGCTTCGTTCTTTGCAGCGCCCTGTGACTTCATTGTCGGGAAAACTGATTCGCTTACCATACTATCCCGTACTGTCGGGTATTATACATTATTTTCAAAAAGACTTCAACCTATTATAAGGTATTATTCAGTATGTATTTGTTGTAGTTCTGTTGCACACCACATAATTCTGTTGCACCTCATAGAATCAAGCCCACAAGGACTCTTTCCTAGAATATGTCTAAATTATGTGATAATTTTTCTATTGCTTCTGTTTTTTTCATATCGGTGACTTCGGCATATATATCCATCGTTGTCTCAATATTTGCATGTCCCATAACTGCCTGTATCACCTTAATATTCGTTTCATTTTCGCAGAATCTCGTACAAAAAGTATGTCTCAAATGATGGCAGGAAAAATGTGGAATAATGATCGGCTCCCTTTTCTCCTTTTTTGCTTTCAAAATTTCTTCTGCATTATAGTTTTCCCGGATGCGTTTGATCGTCCGGTTGACTGCCTGCGGATTATGAAGATTGCCAAACCGATTTGTAAATATAAATCCCTCCATACCGTCCAGTGTAACGGTACTGAATCCATTTTCTTTCTGATATTCATACTCTTCCATAAAAGCATTATATACTGGCTCCATCATCGGAACTGTACGAATACCCGCCTCTGTTTTAGGTAATGAAACAGCAAATTCGCATTTGGTTGTTTCTGCTCTGCGTGGATAATATGTAACACTATGATTAATATTAATCAGTCGTTTCTCTAAATCAATATCTTCCCATCGAATCCCAATAATCTCACCTATACGACACCCTGTACCTAAAAGAACGGTAAACAATGGTGCCCAATGATTAAATACTGGACTGTTCGATGTATAATTCATAAATGCTCTCTGCTGTTCTACTGTCAACGCATGTCTCACTCCATGATTCCTCCCTGGTTTCTTTTTTATTTCTGACATTACACCATGAGATGGATTGTTTCGGATAATATCATCTCTCACTGCTAACTGAAATGTTGGATGAAGCACCGTATGAATCGTTTCTAATGTATTAACCTGTAATTTCCTTTCATTTATCAAATGATAATAAAAGTACAGTACATCTGAATATTTGATTTCTCCGATTTTCTTCTTTCCAAAACTGTCTCTGACGTAATGATCATACATGTACATATAATTGGTATAAGTTGTTCGCCTCAACTCTGTTTTCGTAGAAATATATCTATCAAATACAAAATTAAGATTGGCATTTCCCGCAGCATACACATCAAGACCATCTAATTGGTCTTTTAACAATTTCTGCTCTTTTTCCCTTAACTTAACTAAATCCTTAGAATATGTATATTTTCTTTTTCCAAATGGATCTGTATAAGTGTATATGTACATCAGGTCGGACTGGCGTTGACTCTCGCCTTTGCGTAAGGCCCTGCCTCTATTATCTTTTCTTGCTTTTGCCACTGTAACTCCTTCCTAATGTAGCAAGGAGTCCTTGTGTTACTTTTCTGGCATCTGATATAAAAGATCAATACCTTTTTGTATCGCTTGTGTTGTAGTCAGCTCATGCTTCGCTGCATACTCTGACAATTTCTGATATTCTTCCTCTGTTAAGCGGAAACTTACATTTTTCTTTTTAGGGGATTCTGCTTTCGGTCTCCCCATTTTAGCCACCGTATGCACCTCCTTCATAGCTTGATTACATTATACTTTTTGTCATGCAAAAAGTCAATACTTTTCGTAGCACAAAAACTCTTGCAATACTATTTATCATTAAATACCGGTTCGGAATGTTTCCAGATATGCCTCAAAAATATCACAATTCACCAGTACCAATTTATCCAGCTTATAGACAGCATTTGCTTCCTTTGCCATTTTTTCAAACTTACTTTGACACATGCTGTACATTTCTGCACCTTCTTTATAACGAACAAATCTTTTCCTATTTATAATATGTCTTTGCATTCTTTCGCTCCTTTCCCAATTTATAACAATCCCACAGGCAGCCATCGGGTAATAGCTTCATTGGTATTTCACCATCTTTCCAGACCGGGCAGCTTTCCCGGAAGTATCATTATCAGAAACAGTATCTTCGCCACAAAAATCCCACTTCCTGATTACAGCCAAATATTTATCGCTCGTGCCTTTACTTCAATATCATTTTGATATTTCTTCGTTTACAACATTTCTACTTTGCGTCACGATGTCGCAAAGTTATAATGCAGACAGTCTTGGCGTATTTGCTATATAGCTCCTCTGTTTCATATGTCCTGCAGAATAAATATTAAATTTTCAAGGTACAAACAACGCTAAATAGCTTTTTCAGCAGAAAGGGATGCTTTCAAATGTTTTTTAGCGAACTATTTTAAATCCAATAATTGTTTTTATCAATTTTGTTTCCAGACGTCTGCGAAGTGTTTCATCTACACAATAATGAACACAGCCATACTCATCATACATTTTTCTGACCGATAATTTTGCAATATATCCTTCATAATGTTTCAGAATTTTATTTATCGCCTGAATGTCACCCTCCAATGCTCTTTCGATTACCCAAAACGGTATCAATTTTTTATTATTTACGCTTTTTTCTTCCGTTTTCACCTACATTTTCCTCCAGCATAATCTTTAGTATTTCAAGCGATCGTGTACGATGCTCATGTACCGTACTTCTGACAAGGTTCAGTTTTCTTGCTATATCCGCATCATTCATTTCCATAAAGTATGACAAAAGAATAATGTCCCTTTTTCTCTCTGTCAGCGCAGTTAATGCTTCTGCCAATAGAGCATTTTTTACCTCCACATCATAACCACCTGCTCGAAAATAGCTTTTTTCCAATTCATATTCATCAAATATAGAAAGGCTCTCCATCTCTTGTTCAGATAATTCTGAAAACAAAGTTTCGTGTTTTCTAAGATAAGCTAAATGTCTTTCATAATCCACTATTTCGCCCTTTAATGCCAATTTGCATTTTCGATCAAACTGGTGCATTACCGTTTTCTCATCGTAGGAAGAAGATTGCTCCATAGAGTTCACCTCCTTCCCGACCATGAGATATGAGCAAAGGTCTTTTTCCCTTTCACCCTTATCCCGATTGGGAAACCCCCATTGTTCGGGTTTAAAAGAAAAACTCTATAAAAAGTTCTTATGATATACAAAAAAACGTCCCTATGGATTGAAATCCATTGGACGTTTTCATATAAATAATCTAATATTCAAAAATAATTTTCTCCCTCCATTCCATATAATAAAAAAAGCGGAAACAATTTTTTATCATCTCCGCTTATTCTTGCTCTTTTCAATTTTATATTTCAAAATACCAACATACTGAGAGATTAAAATTATAAAGGAAGTCAGTGCAACTAAGGAAAGTATGTCTAGTATTCCTGCAAGTGTACAACAACCAGCAAATACAATAACAGCAATTAAGACTTTCATGGTTACTTTTTTGCAGTGTTCTTTTTCAGTATCATCAAGTTCTCGATTAATGCACTCTACTGGTGCAGCTTTCAAGATCAGTATCGCACTTACTAATATAAGAAGCCACGCTGTACCTACCGTAAACTTATATTTACTGTTAAAATACATTGCTATTATCTGTACAGTGACTGAACATATAAAACATGATCCAAAACTGTTAAGATGCACGCCACCGGCATAAGTCCGTAGCAACATAAAAATCCCAGTAAATATTGCAAATTCCGGAATCATATGCATATATATTGCTATACTCAAACAAGTTACGAAACAGCATAGCATCTCAAGTCCAATCTGAAAGCCATATTGATATATATCATATGATTCCGAGGAAACTGTACCAGTCTTAATAACATATTCTGTTAATTTTTCTGACAGCCGTCTCATTTCAAATCTTTTTAAGTTTTTTCAAGTTCTTCGGAACTTTCGGCTGGTGAAAGATATAGCAACATGCGCTATCTGCTGATACTTTTCCAAGTTTTAAAGATACATTTGCCAGTGCTTTCGCTGACTGATTTTTTACATTTTTCATAGTCATAGTAAAACTCTCCTTTCGTCTTCTTTTTAAAACAATACTACAAAAATACATTCCATTTCTTTTCCTGTAAAAAAAACGAGTATTCATGTAACTTTTTCCTGGGGCACTACAAACATCAATATTTCCTAACAAAAAAGGTTGCAATGAATTCATTGATCATTACAACCTTTTTGAGAACCATATTTTTTCAAGTACCATACCCACAATAATATCTCTTCTATTTTTTTTTGATATTCCTGTAAATCCTCCACATTCTCCAAATAATCATACACTCCAGCCTTCAGTATTGAAAAAATATCCTGCTTTGTCCCATTTTCAATCAGAGCAAGAATTGGAATTGTATTTCCCAACATTCCTTTTACTCTGATAATAAATTCAAATGTTCCTTTTTCAACCATTTTTTTATTAAAATACATAATAATAACATCTGGATTAAAATGCTTATCATCGTTCAACCAATCATAGGTACACCACCTCAATTTATATTTTCCTTTTGTTATTTTACTTGTAGTTTTAAATATTTCTCTATGGTCACTAAATAATAATATTTTTTTCATTTTACCCTACCATGACATTCAAATCGTAAAATTATTTTTATATTTTATCATGTTATTTCAAATATTATTTACGTGGTAATAATTCCGGCTATTCATGTAATTATTCCTTTTCTCCATACAACACAACTCTCACTAGAAATCTTTCTGGTATAGAATCGTCAACTGTAACCGTTCCATTGTACTTTGCTACAGCTCGGTAAACCGACGGCAAACCAACACCATGATTTCCAGCATCGGATTTCGTAGATTTCAGTCTCTTATCCTTCATTTTGATTAATCGCCCCTGGTAACTATTCATTAAAAATATCAACAGATTACCTCTATCATATTTCATTTGGATTTTTATGTACTTCTTCTTTTTTGCCTTTTCAGCCGCTTCTACAGCATTTTCTAATAAATTCCCAAGTATTAGACATATATCTGCACCCTTAAACTCCATCTTCATAGGAACCTTTATGTTCAAGGAGAAATCTATCCCTTTCTTTTGAGCTGTTACATACCAATATCCAAGTAGAGAATCAATTACAATGTTACCACTATTTGCAACCTCCGATATTGATAAGCCACTTTCTTCCATTATATCTTGGATAAATTCTATGATTTTCTCATCTTCTCCTTTCTCTGCATAAGCAAGAATAGATACTAGATTATTTTTCATATTATGTTTTATGTCCCTTAATTGCAACATAGAAAGTTCTCTTTCTTGTTGATGACGTTCACATAATTCCAACTGTTGTTCATAAACAGAAGTCATTCGTCTTAGTTGTAAATCATCCATCAATTTTACATAAATATAAAAAATCAGTACATTTAAGCACAGCAAAATAATTGCTGCAATTGCCGAATGAAAATATGCACGATCATTATTTATTTTGTAACTAAACAAAAAAATTTCGTTCATAACATAGATAC
>NZ_JACOQG010000027.1:0-50757 GCF_014297245.1 Blautia difficilis
TGTACGAAATTAAAAAAAGTATCTGTAGAATCAGCCTTCTTTGAGGTGGGAAAAAATATCTTCGATGGCTGTGAGGGGCTTACCGTTGAGTGCTATCGCTACACCTATATTTACAATGACCTTAAGGATAATGAAAAAATAAATCTGGTAGTAAGAGAACGTCCCGTAAATGAAGATGGTGATGAGGAAGTAGAGGTCGATAATGTTTCGTATTGGGCTGGTTTTAAGTGGCCCAAACCTTATTATTTTGCTGAAGGACTAAGAGGGGCTGTTTCTGTAAAAAGAGGGCTGTACGGTACACCGGTAACTGAGTTTATAGCGGCAAAAAAAGATATTGAGAGAGTAGAATTTCCGGATACAATACAGAGAATAGGAAGCTTCGATCTGTGCATGTTCCGCTGTACCATGCTTCGTGAACTTATTATTCCGGATTACATTACAAAGATTGATGGAGAGTTTATAGCAAGTGATTGTAAAAATCTGGAATATGTGCATACAGGGAATGGCTATCGCCGCATAGAAGCCAGTGATTACAGTGATTGTCCGAATCTGAAGAAAGTGGAAATAGGAACAGGTGTTGAAGCAATTGATGACGGTGCATTTAAGAATTGCTACAGCTTGAAAGAACTTTATATTCCTTCAAATGTAAAGGAGATATCTGCAACCGCTTTTTGGGGAATTGAAGACAGTATAACGATTATTGGAGAGACGGGTTCTTATGCAGAGACTTATGCTTCTTCCATGGGAATTAAGTTCAGAAGTAACGGGAAGACAGCAGAAACTTCCGTGCTTAAATTGAATAAACCAGTTGTGGCAGGAAATGTAATCAATGTATCTGTCGCCGGAAAAAATACTGATATTATGAAGTATGAATACAGAGTGGATCAGGTTGCAGAAGGTGAGCCATATGAAGGAGAGGATGTGGAGTTACTGATACCTGGTACTTTGATTGCTGCTTGGGAGGAAAGAGTACAAACTTTTGAAACGAAAGATACTGTTGTGAAAATTCCATACATTCTGGAGGCAAGAGATTATTATGTCAGGGTCCGCGGCTTAAAAAAGGACAAAACATGGACGATATGGAGTCCTCCGAAAAAAGCAACGGTTAAAGTAAACACACCGGCTCAGCCGGAAATCGGTAAAGTTACTGTAAATGGTTCAACAGTAACGGTAACTTTGGAGAACAGAGATAAACATGCAGATGCATACGATTATGTATTGGGAGTCGAACCAAAAGAATCCAGTAACGATGGCTTCAGCCAGATTGTTCCAACTATAAAGAAATACGAACTGAAAGACAAGAGTACCATAAATGTTACTTTTAAAAATGTAAAAAAGGGTACTTACTATTTGAGTGTGCGGGGATATTCAAAAGATGGAAATAAGAAGTATTACAGTATTCCATCAAAGATTAAAAAGGTAAATGTTTTTTGCCCTGCAATGGTGAGTGGGGTACAGGTGACAGGAAGAACGGATTCATCCATTACCTGTAAATGGATGTCAGAAAAAATTCGTCCGGATGGTTATGTGGTTTATGTGCAGGACAGTAGAACCGGAAAAAATATCAAACGTGTAATCGTTAAGAATTCATTAACTTCTATGACAGTGAAAGGTCTGGCTGCAGGACAGCGTTATAAGATCATTGTTCGTGCTTACAACCGTATAAACGGAAAGAATTATTATTCGGATTATAATGAAGCTCAGGTAATCTGCTTTACTGCGCCTGGAACACCGTCTTTAAAAGGAAAGGCTGTTTCCGGCCATAAGGTAAGACTTGACTGGAGTGGTGCTTTTGCAGCATATAAGGATGGGGAATGCAGTTATGTGATTTATTATCGTAATGCAAAAGATAAAGGTTATCAGCGTCTGATGAAGTTTACAGACGGTGAGAAGAACTTCATCACAAAGGCTTTAAAGAAAGATAATACCTATTATTTTAAAATGCGTGGAATCGTCCGTGACGAGAATGGAAATTATGCCACGACGGGAGCTTATTCCAATATAGTTAAGGTGATTGTTAAATAGAGAATGTATTTCAGGCACAGTGTTATCACTGTGCCTGTTGCATTGCGTATCTGGTAGCACACATTTCTAATCGGTGCATGTTCGGAATCCGCCCGGTAGTGGGAAGGATATAGCCGAATGCAAGGATATCCATCGTGAGATAGAATCTGAAGGAAGCTGGATGTGGGGAACATACTAACTCATGGGCAAATCTCTGGTCTGACGGACAGAAATCTTATATGAGCTTATGCATGAGGGTAGTGAAGATGAGAACATGCAGATTAAAAGAGATGATTGCAAAACTTAACCAGATACTAACTGATTATTACCATTATTATGGAATTACGGATAATACAGAAAATATAACGGCATTCTGATATAACATCATGAGAAGCCTGTTCTACTGCCTGAACCGGAGAAGCCAGAAGAAAAGCTATAACTAGGTAGAATTCTAAATATGCTGGATAACAGCTATCCACTGGTAAGACCCCGGATATATGTCATTATATACGAATGATAATGATGATAATGTGAACGATTCGTTTCGCAAAGAGCCGGATGCGGGAAAGCCACACGTCCGGAATTCTGTGATGGGTGTACGACCGTAAGGGGTGCACCTACTCGACCTATGAAAGCCAGTATAAGTTAAATTGGCAAATTTGTCTTACTTCTGATTGAATAATATTAATTAAATAAAAATAAATTGTTACGAAACAATTATAAAATAATTGTAAATAAACTAATAATATATTGACATAATGCTTATAAAGTGATATATATATAGTATATTCATATAACACATATGAATTAATAAAGGAGTAAAGGAGGGAAACGATATAAGATATTAAAATCACTTTACTAATGAATGGTAATACTCATATGTTATAAGGTATACTTATGGCCGGAACAATGTCATAGAAGGAATTACGTTTTAGTTGTGGTTCAACACTTGCAGCTGAAGTTGATAATCCAGCATCAGGTTTTACAAATGCTGTAGCTATGGCAAGGATAGGAAGCACAATGTATTTTGCAAAAGTGAGTAGTAAGAGCAAAAGTAAAATATTAAAATCGACTGCATTTCAATCAGACACCATTACATGCGTCTTTAAGTGTGAATGGGAGCGTTAGTCTATATGGAGATATTCCAGAGTGATTTTTAGAAAGGAGCAAAAGTATGTTGAGAAAAAAGTGGGAAAGAACCTTTCTTGTAACGGTACTAGCAATGACAATGTCTTTGACACCTGTTTCTGCATTCGGAAGTGAAGCATTTACAGATGGCGGTGAAGTTGGACAGGCAGACGGGAGTGCAGATTCGTTTGTGGAAGAAGATTTGCTGGAGAATGTTTTTGATGACGGAGTAGGAACAGAATCCGTATCGGAAGTGCCGGATATGACTTCAGAGCCTGTTGTTTCAGCGGAAACAGAGTTGTCTTCGAATCAGTTTGTTTACGAAGGAGTGATATACCGCAAAGATACCGGAAGGGATACCTGTGGAATTGTAGGCTACACAGAGGAAGTGCCTGAGGATCTTACGCTGAAAGAATACGTCAGTGACGGAACGAAAGACTTGTTTGTATACTCTGTAGCAGACAAAGCTTTTCAGAATTGTACGAAATTAAAAAAAGTATCTGTAGAATCAGCCTTCTTTGAGGTGGGAAAAAATATCTTCGATGGCTGTGAGGGGCTTACCGTTGAGTGCTATCGCTACACCTATATTTACAATGATCTTAAGGATAATGAAAAAATAAATCTGGTAGTAAGAGAACGTCCCGTAAATGAAGATGGTGAGGAGGAAGTAGAGGTCGATAATGTTTCGTATTGGGCTGGTATTTTTGAGTGGCACAGCCCTTATTATCATGCCGAAGGATTAAGGGGAAATGTTTCTGTAGAGAGAGGACTGTATGGTACACCGGTAACTATGTTTTCACAGGCAAGAAAAGATATTGAAAAGGTAGAATTCCCAGATACAATACAGGAAATAGGAAGCTATGATTTGTGTATGTTCCGTTGTTCTATGCTTCGTGAGCTTATTATACCAGATCATATTACTGAGATTGATGGGGAGTTTATAGCAAGTGATTGTAAAAATCTGGAATATGTGCATACGGGGAATGGATATCGTCGTATAGGAGCCAGTGATTATAGTGATTGTCCAAAGTTGAAGAAGGTGGAAATAGGAAAAAGTGTTGAGTCAATTGATGACGGTGCATTTAAGAATTGCTACAGCTTAAAAGAACTTTATATTCCTTCAAATGTAAAGGAAATCTCTGCAACCGCTTTCTGGGGGATTGAAAATAGTATTACGATTATTGGAGAAAAAGGTTCTTATGCGGAGGCCTATGCTGATTCAATGGGAATCAATTTCAAGAATAATGGAAAGGTAACAGAAATATCTGTGCTTCAAGTGAACAAACCAGTTGTAGCAGGAAATGTAATCAATGTATCTGTCGCCGGAAAAAATACTGATATTATGAAGTATGAATACAGAGTGGATCAGGTTGCAGAAGGTGAGCCATATGAAGGAGAGGATGTGGAGTTACTGATACCTGGTACTTTGATTGCTACTTGGGAAGAAAGTATACGAACTTTTGAAATGAAGGATGCTGTTGTAGAAATTCCATATCTTTCGGAAGCAGGAGATTATTATATCAGAGTCCGGGGCTTAAAAAAAGATAAAACATGGACAATATGGAGTCCTCCGAAAAAAGCAACGGTTAAAGTAAATACGCCTGTGCTGCCGGAAATCACCAAAGTTACTGTAAAGGGTTCAACAGTAACGGTGACTTTGAAAAACCTGGATAAACATGCATATGCATACGATTATGTACTTGGAATCAAACCGGAAGAAAAATTTCTTTATTATGGTTGGAATGGATTGAAGGTTTCTCAATCTGTTCCGAGTATAAAAAAATACGAGCTGAAAGACAAGAGTACCATAAATGTTACTTTTAAAAATGTAAAGAAGGGTACTTACTATTTGAGTGTGCGGGGATATTCAAAAGATGGAAATAAGAAGTATTACAGTATTCCATCAAAGATTAAAAAGGTAAATGTTTTTCGCCCTGCAATGGTGAGAGGGGTACAGGTGACAGGAAGAACGGATTCATCCATTACCTGTAAATGGATGTCAGAAAAAATTCGTCCGGATGGTTATGTGGTTTATGTGCAGGACAGTAGAACCGGAAAAAATATCAAACGTGTAAACGTTAAGAATTCATTGACTTCTATGACAGTGAAAGGTCTGGCTGCAGGACAGCGTTACAAGATCATTGTTCGTGCCTACAATCGTGTAAACGGAAAGAATTATTATTCGGATTATAGTGAAAGTCAGGTAATCTGCTTTACTGCGCCTGGAACACCGTCTTTGAAAGGAAAGGCTGTTTCCGGCCATAAGGTAAGACTTGACTGGAGTGGCGCTTTTGCAGCATATAAGGATGGGGAATGCAGTTATGTGATTTATTATCGTAATGCAAAAGATAAAGGTTATCAGCGTCTGATGAAGTTTACAGACGGTGATAAGAACTTCATCACAAAGGCTTTAAAGAAAGATAATACCTATTATTTTAAAATGCGTGGAATCGTCCGTGACGAGAATGGAAATTATGCCACGACGGGAGCTTATTCCAATATAGTTAAGGTGATTGTTAAATAGAGAATGTATTTCAGGCACAGTGTTATCACTGTGCCTGTTGCATTGCGTACCTGGTAGCACACATTTCTAATGTGAAAGCGTCTAGGTCATTCAATCAGATATGGAAAGAAAGAGTACGTACGCTGTGAGAGGACGGCGGTTAATCACCGCCTCCTACTCGGTTATAGGAAATTACTCCGTAAGGTTCCTATAACATAAAAAAGCCCTCCGGGCAGGATGCACTGCGACGGAGAGGAATTATAAAAATGTGTGATATAAAACATATTTGACATTCTAAAATGTAATGATAAACATAAATAAACAGAATCGCTATTGATTTTTTGGGATTTGATATGTTAAAGTGTAGAAATGAAAAACAGGCAGAGACAGAAAAAGTAAAAGATGCCTGCGTAATAAGGAGGAGAAGAGAAGTGAGTGGTAATACTATGATCATATTGTCCGCATTTGTAGCCTATCTGTTACTTATGATAGTGATCGGTGTGGTTTATATGAAGAAAACAAATAACTCAGAGGATTATTTTCTGGGAGGCAGAGGGCTGAATGCCTGGGTGGCAGCTCTGTCTGCGCAGGCATCTGATATGAGCGGATGGCTTCTGATGGGGCTTCCGGGTGCTATCTATTCACTGGGAACCGGACAGATCTGGATCGCAGTGGGACTTTTTATCGGAACTGTACTGAACTGGCTGTGTATATCCAGAAGGCTCCGCAGATATACCATAGCAGCCAATAATTCCATGACGATTCCTGCATTTTTTGAAAATCGTTTTCAGGATAAGAAGCGAATCCTGCTTCTGATCTCATCAATTGTAATTGTGGTCTTTTTCCTGGTGTATACGGCATCAGCACTGGCAGCAGGTGGTAAACTGTTTAATACCGTATTTGGAATTGATTATCATATAGCACTGGCAATAGGAGCCGGAGTTATTCTCTGCTATACCTTTATGGGTGGATTTATGGCAGTCTGTGTAACTGATTTTGTACAGGGAACACTGATGCTGATAGGTCTTCTTGTTGTACCGCTGGTTGCTTATTTTATGCTTCCGGGAAATCTGGCGGATCTGCTGAACCAGAGCGGGGCACCGGGAGGATCCGCAGCTTTCCTTAATGCATTTGAGAACGGAGAACGTAATTATACTTTTATTGAGATTTTCTCACAGCTTGCATGGGGACTGGGATATTGTGGAATGCCCCATATCCTTACCCGTTTTATGGCTGTGAAGAGTGAAAAAGAGCTGAAAAAATCCAGTGTGATCGCTATTGTGTGGGATATTCTTTCTCTGTCTGCAGCATGCTTTATCGGTGTGATCGGACGTGCTTACCTGTTACCGGAAGTTCTGGGAACAGAGGGGGCATCTTCCTCTGAAAGTGTGTTTATAGAGATGATCGGGAAACTGTTTTCCAATGACCTTGCACTTCCGTTTATCGGAGGAATTTTCCTCTGTGGTATTTTAGCGGCGATTATGTCCACAGCGGATTCCCAGCTTCTGGTAACTGCATCAGCAGCTTCTGAGGATTTGTATCATCAGTTTGTAAAGAAGGATGCAGATTCCAAAGAGGTTTTAACAGTTGCCAGATTTACAGTTATTATTGTTTCTGTTCTTGCTTTTGTAATTGCCTGGAATCCAAACAGCAGTATTATGGGATTGGTATCAAATGCCTGGGCAGGACTGGGAGCAGCCTTTGGCCCCGTCGTGGTAATGTCTCTGTTCTGGAGACGTACTAATCTGGCAGGAGCTGTGGCAGGAATTGTTTCCGGCGGTCTGACTGTTATTATCTGGGACTACATTCCATTTGTATCCGGACAGACCCTTGGTACCTATACGGGATTATATTCTCTTGCAGTGGGATTTGCAGTAAGTCTGGTAATGATCATTGTCTTCAGTCTTGCAACAAAAGCACCGTCTAAAGAGATCACAGATGTGTTTGATGAAGTGGCTTCTATGAAATAAAGGGCTATCCAATTTTAGAGGAATTTGTTATAATAGCAGTAGCGCGAGAAATTGTGCTGCTGCTTTTTTTACCGAATCAAACTGCGGAGTAGTTATTCGGTTATGAGCAAGTAGCGAAGCGGATGATTTTGTCCGCCTGAATTAAAAAACAAGAAGGTGTATAACATGAAAAAATATGATTATCTGATCGTAGGAGCGGGACTTTTCGGTGCAGTTTTTGCACATGAAGCTACCAAAAAGGGAAAAACCTGTCTGGTTATTGATAAGAGAGGACATATTGGGGGAAATATTTATACGGAAGAGGTAGAGGGAATTCAGGTGCACAGATATGGAGCACATATCTTCCACACTTCCAGAAAGGATGTATGGGAGTATATCAATCAGTTTGCTGAGTTTAATCATTTTGTAAATTCCCCGATTGCTGTTTATAAAGATGAATTATACAATCTTCCTTTTAACATGAATACATTTCATCAGCTGTGGGGGGTAAAGACTCCTGCACAGGCTAAGGCAAAGATCCAGGAGCAGATAGCCAGAATGCATATTACTCATCCTAAAAACCTGGAAGAGCAGGCTCTGGCCCTGGTAGGACAGGATGTATATGAGAAGCTGATAGAGGGATATACACGGAAACAGTGGGGAAGAGAGTGCAAGGATCTGCCATCATTTATTATTAAAAGACTTCCTCTTAGATATACTTATGACAACAATTATTTTAAGGATCCATATCAGGGTATCCCTAAGGGTGGCTACACCCGCATTATCAAAAAAATGCTTGAGGGTGTGCAGGTATGCCTGAATACTGACTTTTTTGCAAATAAAAAGGAACTGATGGATCAGGCTGAAAAGGTTCTTTTTACAGGTATGATCGATGAATTTTATGACTATTGCTATGGTGAACTGGAATACCGTTCCCTGCGTTTTGAGACAGAAACCCTGGAAATGGGTAACTATCAGGGAAATGCTGTGGTCAATTATACAGATTATGAGGTGCCTTATACAAGGATCATTGAGCATAAGCATTTTGAATTTGGAACTCAGCCAAAGACAGTGATCACCAGAGAGTATCCGGCTGCCTGGGAAAAAGGCAGGGAACCTTATTATCCGGTAAATGATCCCAAGAACAGTGAATTATTTGATAAATACGAGCGAAAAGCCCTGGAGGAGAAAAAAGTACTTTTCGGAGGCAGACTGGGTATGTATCGCTATATGGATATGGATCAGGTGATTGAAGAAGCTCTTGCAATGGCAGAAACTGAGCTTGCCTATGAGGAAGAATAAAAAAGACTGAGAATAATAAATATATAAATGAAAACGAAAGGAACAAAGATTTATGGAAGATACACAGCTGATTGCCCTTTATTATAAAGAACATGATCCTATGAAAAGAAAAATGTTTTTGGATCAGTCCATTGCAGCAGGAGAGGACACAGAGGGGAATGCCATTAGAAAGGAACTTTGGGATATTCGCTACAGTGCTGTTTCTGAGACTGGAGATGGACGTGCTGACGGATATTTGGGACTGTGGATGTCTCTGGAATACAACAGGGATGCAGGCAGGAGATTCTTTGGCATGAAAAGTGCAAAAAAAGAAATCGGTAAACATCTGGAAAAATTGAAATTCAGAGAATTTCAGCAGGGAGATGCACTTCGCCAGGAGCTTTTGTACAAAGAATGCTGCCATATGGTGAAAACGTACATGGAATTGTGTGAAAAGGATAAGAATTATAATACCATAATCTGCGGAATTGTTCCCATCGGAGAAAAAGGTGCCAAAAACAAATTACAGATAGATGTTTATGAGACTGCTGTACAGCTTCCTGTAAACCTTGATATGCAGGAAGAACTGGGGATTATTACCAGGGCAGCAAGGGAAGCTTATGAAAAGCATTTTCCGGGTGAAGGTGGACTGGACGCAAAAACAGGTAAATAAAGTTACTGTGAACAGAGGGGGCAGTAATAAAAAATAACTTGGAGGCAGAAATGAACAAAGAGAATTTGACAGCATATGAAGTGATAATGGAGGAAAATCTTACAGATATTCATTCCAGGGGATGGCTGCTTCGCCATAAAAAAACCGGCGCAAGAGTTATGCTGATCGAGAATGATGATGAGAATAAAGTATTTAATATCGCATTTCGCACACCACCTAAGGACAGCACAGGTGTGGCACACATCCTGGAGCACAGTGTGCTCTGCGGATCCAGGGAGTTTCCATTAAAGGATCCTTTTGTGGAACTGGTAAAGGGTTCTCTGAACACATTCCTGAATGCCATGACTTATCCGGATAAAACCTGCTATCCTGTAGCAAGCTGTAATGATCAGGATTTTCAGAATCTGATGCATGTTTATCTGGATGCGGTATTCTATCCGAATATTTATAAGAGAGAAGAGATTTTCCGTCAGGAAGGCTGGAACTATCATCTGGAACAGCCGGAAGGACCTCTGAAATATAATGGTGTTGTATACAATGAGATGAAGGGGGCATTTTCTTCTCCGGATGAGGTTCTGGAGCGTGAGATCATGAACCATCTCTTTCCTGATACCACTTATGGCTGTGAGTCAGGCGGTGATCCGAAAAATATCCCGGATCTTACCTATGAGGATTTCCTGAATTTCCACAAAACCTATTATCATCCGTCCAACAGTTATATTTATCTCTATGGAAATATGGATATGGATGAGAAGCTTAACTTCCTTGATGAGCATTACCTGTCTCATTTTGAATACCTGGATGTGGATTCTGTGATCCGGGAACAGAGGGCATTTGATGAATGCCGGGATGTGACTCTGGAGTATCCTATTGCAGAGAATGAGGGAGAAGAGGATAATACCTATCTTTCTTATAATATGATCGCCGGAAATGCCGGGGACAGCCAGATGGCAATGGCATTTGAAGTCCTTGACTATGCTCTTTTAAGTGCACCGGGAGCACCGCTGAAGCAGGCACTTTTGGATGCAAAGCTGGGCAAGGATGTCTATGGCTCTTATGATGACGGAATTCTTCAGCCATATTTTACAGTGATCGCAAAGGGATCCAATCCTGACAAAAAAGAAGAGTTCGTATCTGTGATCAGACAGGTACTTGGAAATATTGTTAAGAATGGAATTGATAAAAAAGCAGTGGAAGCGGGAATCAATTATTTTGAATTCCGTTACCGTGAGGCAGACTTCTCCTCTTATCCAAAGGGACTGATGTACAGTCTTGATATTTTGGGAGACTGGCTGTATGAGAGTAAAGCTCCTTTTGCACAGGTGCAGATGCTCAGGGTATTTGAGAATCTGAAGAAAGCAGTAAATGAAGGATACTTTGAAGAGCTGATCCGCAGATATCTTCTTGAGAATTCTCATGGCTGCATTCTTACTCTTGTGCCAAAGAAGGGACTGGCAGCTCAGCGTGAGAAAGAGCTGGAAGAGAAACTGGAAGTATACAGAAGCAGCCTTTCTGAAGAAGAGCTGAATACAATGGTTGAGAAGACCAAAGCATTGGAAGCATACCAGGAATCTGAGGAGGATCCGGAAGCACTGGAATGTATTCCTATGTTAAAGAGAAGTGATATTAAGAAAGAGGCCGGGAACTTTGTAAATGAAGAATTATCTGTAGATGACAGCCTGTTCCTTTATCATGAGGTATGTACAAATGGTATCGGATATGTAGATCTGATGTTTAAGACGGACAGTATTGCACCGGAACAGATCCCTTATCTGGGACTGCTGAAATCTGTGCTGGGATATGTGGATACAAAGGAGCACACATACGGAGAGCTGTTCAATGAGATCAATGCCAATACAGGCGGTATCAACTGCGGAGTAGAGGTTTTTGACAGAGCTGATTCAACAGAAGAGTTTCAGGCTATGTTCTCTGTAAGGGGAAAGGCGCTTTATACAAAACTGGATTTTCTTTTCAAAATGATCCAGGAGATCCTGAACAGTTCAAAACTGGAAGATACAAAACGTCTCTATGAGATTATTGCGTCTGTGAAATCCCGTGCTCAGGTAAATCTGACAGGTGCAGGACATTCCACTGCTGTGCTGAGAGCGACAGCATATTCTTCACCTATGGCTGCATTTCAGGATGAGATGGCAGGAATCGGATATTATCAGTTTATCGAGAAGCTGGAGAAAGATTTTGACCAGAGAAAAGAAGAAACTGTAGAAGAACTTCGCAGACTGATGAAGGAGATCCTTCGTCCTGAGAACTTTATAATCAGCTATACAGGAGAGAAGGAATCACTGGAAACTGTTAAGAAGCTGGCATTCTCTGTAAAAGAGGGACTTTGCACAGATCCTGTGGAGAGATCACAGGACAAACTGACCTGCACAAAGAAGAACGAAGGCTTTAAGACTTCAGGACAGGTCCAGTATGTGGCCCAGACTGGTAACTTTAAGAAAAAAGGTCTGGAATATACAGGTGCACTGGAAATTCTGAAAGTTATCTTAAGTTATGACTATCTGTGGATCAATCTGCGTGTAAAAGGCGGCGCATATGGCTGTATGAGCGGATTTAAGAGAAATGGAGAGAGCTATCTGGTGTCCTACCGTGATCCTCATCTGAAACGTACGCTGGATGTATATAAGGGAATTCCGGAGTATATCCGAGGTTTCCAGGCAGATGAAAGAGAGATGACAAAATATATCATCGGTACTATCAGTGGCAAGGATGTGCCCAAAACACCTCAGATGAAAGGCTCTGTTTCAAAGACAGCCTATTTCTGCGGTGTGACAGAAGAGATGATCCAGAAAGAGAGAGATCAGATCCTGAATGCATCTGTGGAGGATATCCATGGGCTGGCTGAGATCATAGAAGCAGTTCTGGCAGCAGACCAGATCTGTGTTGTAGGAAGCGAGAGCAAGGTATCTGAGGCTTCTGATGTATTGATGGAAGTGAAATCACTGGTCAACTGTTGAGAGTAAACATGATATTATGTTGCAGATATAGATGGAAAAGTAATAATTTATAAGGAAAAGAACAAAATGAACGAAAATTTTAAATCCGGATTTGTAGCGATCATCGGACGCCCAAATGTAGGAAAGTCTACTCTGATGAATCACCTGATCGGTCAGAAGATTGCCATTACATCCAAGAAACCACAGACAACCAGAAACCGTATCCAGACAGTCTATACCTGTGATGAAGGACAGATTGTATTTCTTGATACCCCGGGTATCCATAAAGCAAAAAACAAGCTGGGAGAATATATGGTCCAGGTGGCAGAACGAACACTGAAGGAAGTGGATGCCATTATGTGGCTGGTGGAGCCAAGTACCTTTATCGGAGCCGGGGAGAGACATATAGCAGAACAGCTTCAGGGAATCGGAGTACCTGTGATCCTGATCATCAATAAGATCGATACAGTATCTAAAGAGGAAATACTTCCTGCTATTGATACCTACCGTAAGGTATGCGATTTTGCAGAGATCATTCCATGTTCCGCACTGCGGGGACAGAATACCCAGGATATTATTGGCTGTATCCTGAAATATCTTCCATATGGACCAATGTTTTATGATGAGGATACGGTCACAGATCAGCCTCAGCGCCAGATCGTGGCTGAGGTCATCCGTGAGAAGGCTCTTCATGCCCTAGATGCAGAGATTCCCCACGGGATCGCAGTTGCCATTGATCAGATGAAAACACGTCCCGGAAAAAATTCGATCGTGGATATTGATGCGACTATCATCTGCGAGAGAGAGTCTCATAAGGGAATCATCATCGGCAAACAGGGTGCCATGCTGAAAAAAATCGGAAGCAATGCAAGATATGAGATTGAGCGGATGCTGGAATCAAAGGTTAATCTGAAGCTTTGGGTAAAGGTAAAAAAGGACTGGAGGGACAGTGATTTCCTTATCAAGAACTTCGGATATGACAAAAAAGAAATCTGAGAATATGTAAGGATAAATCAATGAGTGATCTGATAACCGTGCAGGGAGTGGTACTTTCAGCCATGCCTGTGGGAGAATATGACAAGCGGATTGTTCTTCTCACAAGAGAGAGAGGAAAAATTTCTGCTTTTGCAAAAGGCGCACGCCGCCCGAACAGCCCTTTTCTGGCAGCTGCAACTCCCTTTGTTTTTGGTATTTTTACTCTTTATGAGGGCAGGACAAGCTACAATCTGAATCAGGTATCTATCACTCATCATTTTGCAGAACTGGCAGAAAAACAGCCGGGTATCTATTATGGTTTCTATTTCCTGGAACTGGCAGACTATTTTGGACAGGAAGGAACCGATGAGAAGGATGCCATGAATTTGTTGTATGTGACGGTGAAAGCCCTTTTGAATCCACACATTGAGGACCGGCTGATTCGCTGTATTTTTGAATTGAGGATGATGGTTGTTCAGGGAGTGGGTCCCTCTCTTTTTAACTGTACAGGCTGTGGAAAACAGCCTGGAGAAGAAGAGAAACTTTTCTTTTCTCAGGAGGCACATGGGATATTGTGCAAGGAATGTCTGAGACAGGTGAAAGATGGGGGAAGAATCTCTCAGTCAGCCCTTTATGTCATGCGGTATGCTGCAGTGGCAGACCTGGGAAAACTCTATACCTTCACTGTGAAGGAGGAAGTACTGGCGGAATTAGAGCGTTTCATACATAAATATATAGCGAAAAATACAGATAAAAAGTTCAAAAGCCTTGAAATTCTGGAAATAATGAGTTGAGAAACCTTGCAAAAGAAAAGAGATACAGCTATAATAGCGTTAGTCATATAAATAAAAGACGAGGAGAATAGTCATGGAAAAAACAATGGACAAAATCATTGCTCTGGCAAAAGCAAGAGGATTTGTTTACCCGGGTTCTGAAATTTATGGTGGTCTTGCAAATACATGGGACTATGGTAATCTGGGCGTAGAGTTAAAAAATAATGTAAAGCGTGCATGGTGGCAGAAATTTATTCAGGAATCCCCATACAATGTAGGTGTTGACTGTGCAATCCTGATGAACCCACAGACATGGGTGGCTTCCGGACATCTGGGAAGCTTTTCTGATCCACTGATGGACTGTAAGGAATGTCATGAACGTTTCCGTGCAGACAAGATCATTGAGGACTTCAGCCAGGAGAATGGCATTGAACTTGAGAGCTCTGTAGATGGATGGTCTCAGGAAGAGATGATGAACTTCATCAAAGATCACAATGTACCATGTCCTACATGCGGCAAACATAATTTTACAGATATCCGTCAGTTTAACCTGATGTTCAAAACTTTCCAGGGCGTTACTGAGGATGCTAAGAATACAGTGTATTTAAGACCTGAGACAGCACAGGGTATTTTCGTAAACTTTAAGAATGTTCAGAGAACATCCCGTAAGAAAATCCCATTTGGTATCGGTCAGATCGGTAAATCCTTCCGTAATGAGATCACACCGGGTAACTTCACATTCCGTACACGTGAATTTGAGCAGATGGAGCTTGAGTTCTTCTGCGAGCCGGATACAGACCTTGAGTGGTTTGCATACTGGAAGAACTTCTGCCTGAACTGGTTACATTCTCTTGGATTGAAGGATGAAGAAGTTCGTTATCGTGACCATGATGCAGAAGAATTAAGCTTCTACAGCAAAGCTACCACTGACGTAGAGTTCTTGTTCCCATTCGGATGGGGCGAGCTTTGGGGAATCGCTGACAGAACAGACTATGACCTGACACAGCATCAGAACGTATCAGGACAGGATCTGACATACTTTGACGATGAGAAGAAACAGAAATACATTCCATATGTAATCGAGCCGTCACTTGGAGCTGACCGTGTGGTACTGGCATTCCTGTGCAGCGCATATGACGAAGAAGTTCTGGATGCAGAGAAGAATGATGTTCGTACAGTTCTTCATTTCCATCCTGCACTTGCACCTGTTAAGATTGGTGTGCTTCCTCTTTCCAAGAAGCTTAATGAGGGCGCAGAGAAGATCTATCAGCAGTTAAGCAAGAAATATAACTGTGAATATGATGACCGTGGAAATATCGGTAAACGTTACAGAAGACAGGATGAGATCGGTACTCCGTTCTGTGTAACTTATGATTTTGAGTCCGAAAATGACGGAGCAGTTACAATCCGTGACCGTGATACTATGGAGCAGGTTCGTGTGAAGATCGATGAACTGGATGCATATTTCGCAGACAAATTTACATTCTAATTGATTTAGGGAGTAATTTGTGGGTACACCAGATTAGGTACTTTACTGCTTTTAAGTCTGGAATATTAATTTTTGTAAAGATGCTATAATAAAAGACAAAGATGTCGCTGAATCAAAATATAATGATCAGCGGCATCTTTGTTTTTGATGATTTTTATGAAAAATTGTGGCGATATTAGTCTTTCTGAGCTTTTTGACGGGCAAGTTTCTCAACAATATCAATACATGCATCAAAGCCTAAAGTTCCGGTATCCAGACACAGATCGTAGTCGCGGTATGTACCAAGATTATGTTTCGTATATGTCTTAAAGTAGGTTTCACGCATATCATCTATTTTATTCAGGTATTTTCGCGGATCTTCCTTTCCGCTTAAGCCTAACCTGCGGACATGTTCTGTACGAAAATCAACATCTGCATGAAGAAAGACATCCAGACTTGGGATTCCGGCCTCGCGCAGGATCAGATTGGAACAACGTCCGATCAGGATGCAGTCTTGCTGTGCAAGGTGGAGAACCAGTTCTTTCTGTGCGCGGAAAATGGCATCATGGGAGCTGGAATAGTTCATGGAATTTCCAAGAAAGTTGTCCAGAAGTCTGGCGCTCCGGCTTAAATTTTCACCTTCACGTTCAATATCTTCTTCAGAATATCCGCTTCTGGAAGCAGTTTCTTTTACAAAATCTTTATCATAATAAGGGATGCCCAGTCGTTCTGAGAGCACTTTTGCAATGCTGTGTCCGCCGGCACCGAATTCACGACTGATCGTGATGACTGGATATATTTTTTTAGCCATAATAGTTACCTCCATCAGGTTAAGTTTGTATATTATTTGTTACTGATAACGGAGTGAACAGTAACTCTTAGTTTCATTGTAACGTTTTTTGTGCCAGTCTTCAATAAATATTTTCATTTTTAAATAAATATGATATAATATTTTGACATGTTTATATAATTTGAAAGAAGGAGATGAATCTATGCGAAAAAAAGAGCTTATCGGAAGCAAAAGAAAATCAGGCAGACTCATTGGCCTGGTTGTGTCTCTGGCTCTTGCAGTCAGTCTTTTGAGTGGCTGTGGACAGGGTAAAACCCGCCTGACATTCGGTACCGGAGGTACGGCAGGTACCTATTATTCTTATGGTGGTGTAATTGCCCAGTATATTACGAATAACACAGATGTGAAGGTTACAGCTGTTTCTACTGGTGGATCAAAGGCAAATCTGCAGTCTGTTCAGGACGGGGATTTTCAGCTTGGATTTGTACAGTCTGATGTTATGGCTTACGCATGGAATGGCGTAAGAGCCTTTGAGCAGGATGGTGCGACTCACGATTTCAGAACTTTGGGTGGTCTTTATGCTGAGACAGTTCAGTTGTTCACCATGGATCCTGATATTAAAACAGTAGCGGATCTGAAGGGAAAGAGCGTATCAATCGGTGCAGCAAACTCAGGTGTGTATTTTAATGCACTGGATGTGTTAAATGCAGGAGGTATTACTCTTGATGACATTCATCCACAGTATCTTTCCTTTGAAGACAGTAAGGAGTCATTAAAGGATGGAAAGATTGATGCTGCATTTATTGTTGCAGGAGCACCTACAACAGCAATTACAGAGCTTGCAACAACGAATGGAGTATATCTGATCAACATTGACGGAGATATTCGTGAATCTATTCTAAATGATTGTCCATACTATACCACTTATCAGATTCCGGCAGGTACTTACCCGGGACAGGATGAACCGGTAGAGACAATCACCGTTAAGGCAACAATTGTTGTATCTGAGAATCTGGACGATGATACAGTGTATGATATGACGGCTGCTATTTTTGACCATGCAGATGAGATTGCATCCGAGAATGCAAAGGGAGAGGAGCTTTCCTTGGAGAATGCCACTACAGGTATGACGATACCGTTCCATGAAGGTGCTGCACGTTATTATGCAGAGCATGGAATTACAGTTGACACGAAAGGGGAATAACCGGTATGAAAGAATATAACAGTAAAAAAGTAAATACATCTCCGGTGGGACAGTCAGAGTCTGAGGGAGCTGATGTAGATGCGGTTATGAAAAAATATGACCGTGAGTCTAATATCCGTATATGGACAGGAAAATATAAGATTGCTATCCGCGGAATTCTCATCGCCTTCTCACTGTGGTGTATCTATGTAACACTTTTTGCAACCTTCCTGGAAGAAATTCGACTGACTTCTTTCCTGGGACTGATCGTTCTGATCGGGTTTCTGACTTATCCTGCAAAGAAGGGTGACATCAGAGAGAATTATATGCCGATAAGCGATATTATTTTTATGCTGCTTGGCACAGGAGCGTTTCTGTATTTCACTTTTAGTGCGAATAAAATTATTAATCAGGGTACCAGATTTGAAACCTATCAGATTATCATCGGCATTATTGGCATTCTGGCACTTGTTGAGCTTACCAGACGTTGTGTTGGTTTGCCAATCCTGATTGTAGCCGGCTTTTTCCTGATCTATGCCCTGGCTGTAGGACTTACAAACCCGGCGTTTTTTGGCAGGGTGAAATTCCTGGTACGTAACCTTTTTTATACAAAAGAGGGTATTTTTTCCACACCTGTAAATGTATGCTCTAAGTATATTGTAGTGTTTATTATTTTTGGTGCGTTCCTGGAGAGAACAGGAATCTCTAATTTCTTTATCCAGCTTGCAAACTGCGTGGCTGGAAAATATGCAGGTGGTCCTGCGAAGGTAGCAGTTATCAGTTCTGCTCTTTGCGGAATGGTTTCTGGTTCTTCTGTAGGTAATACAGTTACCACAGGTTCTGTTACTATCCCTATGATGAAAGAAACTGGATATAAGTCGGAGTTTGCAGGTGCAGTAGAAGCGGCTTCTTCTACAGGTGGACAGATTATGCCGCCGATTATGGGAGCTGCTGCATTCCTTATGGCTGATTTTATAGGAGTACCCTATTCACAGATCATTGTCAGGGCAATCCTGCCGGCATTGCTGTATTTCACAGGAATCTTTATTGCAGTTCATCTGGAAGCTAAGAAGCTGGGCCTCTCCGGTATTCCGAAAGAAGAACTTCCTGTATTTAAGATTCTGATCCGTAAGATTTATCTGTTATTACCGTTGGTTATGCTGGTTATCTGGGTATCAGGAAACTATATGACCATGCAGAAAGCAGCAAGCTATGCAATCGTTCTTTCTATTATAGTAAGTCTGTTTGATAAAGAGAACAGAATCAGTGTTTCCAAGTGTCTTGATGCTTTGGAAGCAGGTGGCAGAGGCGTTATTTCTGTAGCTGTGGCCTGCGGTGTTGCAGGTATCATTTCCGGTTCCATTACTATGACAGGCCTTGCGAATGACCTGATTAACGGAATTATCAGTGTTGCAAACGGAAAACTGATCATTGCGCTTCTTTTGACAATGCTTTGCTGTATTGTTCTTGGTATGGGTGTTCCGACTACTGCAAACTACTGTATCATGGCAGCAACCTGCGCACCGATTCTGGTACGTATGGGAGTGCCGATTATGGCAGCCCACTTCTTTGTATTTTACTTCGGTATTGTAGCAGATATTACACCTCCGGTAGCACTTGCTGCTTATGCAGGTTCTGCCATTGCAAAATCGAACCCAATGAAGACTGCGTTTACAGCTTCGAAACTGGCGATTGCAGTATTTATTGTACCTTATGTATTCTGCTTTAATCCGTCCATGCTTCTGATCGATACCACTGCTGTCAGTGTAGTTCAGATCTTTATTACTTCACTGATCGGTGTATTTGGTCTGTCAGCGTCACTGGAAGGATATCTGTTTACGAAGATGCCTGCAATTGTCCGCGTTATGCTGGCTGTAGGAGGACTGATGCTTATCAATCCAACGCTTATGACGGATATTTTGGGACTGCTTCTGATCGTTGCCGGATGTGCATGGCAGAAAATACAGCAGAACAAAACGAAAGCAGTGTCCTAAGAGATAAAATTCCGATTGCTTTAATGTGGAAATCAGTAGAGGAATGTTGTTATCCATGTTTTTCTCTATTCTGGTCATGGGCATGGACTCACTTCTGGGCATGATGCGTGCCATGAGCAATAGTCTTGGTGATGTGGCAGCATCCCTGATCGTTGCAAAATCAGAGAAAATACTGGATATGGAAAAATATATGGAGCGCAGCAGAGAAAAAGAATAGCAGAAGAAAACAGAAAAAGAGTATTAAAAAATACAGCTGACAATCGGTATAATATATGCCGGCTGCCAGCTGATTTTTTATGTTATAGGAAATTACTCCGTCTTGTTAGAAATCCAGTTCTTTTAGATAACGTCCCAGTGCATCCTGCCAGGTTGGAAGAGGAGTGAAGCCATTGGCTGTCAGCTTGCTCTTATCCAGGCGGCTGTTAAATGGGCGTGCTGCTTTGGAAACTCCATACTCTGCAGTTGTGACGGAGTTTACTGTCATGTTTTCCGGGAGATATTCCGGGTGTCCCATGGTAGCGGCCTGACGGAAGATTTCTTTTGTGAAATCATACCAGCTGATATATCCGCCCTCATTGGTTGCATGATAATAACCGTATTTTTCAGTTTCAATCATATCTACCAGAAGTCTTGCCAGATCATAGGTATAAGTAGGTGTACCGATCTGATCATTGACTACGGAAAGAGTATCATGTGTTTTTCCCAGATTGATCATGGTTTTGATAAAGTTCTTGCCATTTTTGCCGAATACCCATGCAATACGGACGATAAAGAATTTATCAACAGTACCGGATACGGCAAGTTCACCGTCCAGCTTTGTCTGTCCATAGACATTTAATGGGTTATAGTCCTTGCAGTCAGGCTCCCATGGAGTGGTTCCCTGACCATCGAATACATAGTCAGTGGACAGATACAGCATTTTGATGTTAAGTTCTTTGCACACATCAGCGATGTTCTGAGTTCCGGTTACATTTACCAGACGAACTTTCGGCTGATTTTCTTCATCCTCAGCAGCATCTACAGCTGTCCATGCAGCACAGTGGATTACTGCATCCACTTTTGCTTCTTTGATAACTTTTTCCACAGATGACTTATCTGTGATATCCATCTGTACGTAAGGCATGGTTGTGACAGCAGTGCTGTCTGCAATTCCGCTGTAGGAAGGAGCAATGTCGCTTCCCACACCTTCATAGCCTCGTTTCGCAAGTTCATTCATAACATCATGTCCAAGCTGACCGCCTACACCTGTTACAAAAACTCTCATAAATTATGCCTCCCCACGGTTTGCGTACATTTTCTCATAATAGTTCTGATATTCACCGGAGATGATGGTTTCCCACCATTCTTTGTTATCCAGATACCATTTGATGGTCTTCTTGATACCGTCTGCAAATTTTGTTTCCGGTAACCAGCCAAGTTCGTTGTGGATCTTGGTGGGGTCGATGGCATAGCGCATATCATGACCTTTACGGTCTGCTACATAGGTGATCAGACTTTCAGGCTTGCCAAGCTCTTTACAGATAATCTTAACAATATCAATGTTTGTCATTTCGTTGTGACCACCTACATTGTAAACTTCCCCTACACGTCCTTTGTGGATGATCAGGTCGATGGCGCGGCAGTGATCCTCTACATACAGCCAGTCACGGACATTTTCACCCTTTCCGTAAACAGGAAGTGGTTTGTCATTTAAGGCATTGGCGATCATTAACGGAATCAGTTTTTCCGGGAAATGATATGGGCCGTAGTTGTTGGAACAGCGGCTGATGGTTACAGGCAGTCCGTAAGTTCTGTGGTAAGCCAGAACCAGAAGGTCTGCAGAAGCTTTGGAAGAGCTGTAAGGGCTGCTTGTATGGATGGGAGTTTCCTCTGTAAAGAACAGGTCAGGTCTGTCTAATGGAAGATCTCCGTAAACTTCATCAGTGGATACCTGATGATAACGTTTGATACCATATTTGCGGCATGCGTCCATAAGAACAGCAGTGCCGATAATATTTGTGGTAAGGAACACTTCTGGATTTTCGATGGAACGGTCTACATGGCTCTCAGCTGCAAAGTTAACAACCATATCAGGATGTTCTTCTTCAAAAAGTTTGTAAACTGCCTCACGGTCTGTGATGCTTTCTTTTACAAAACGGAAGTTAGGATTGTCCATAACAGGTGCAAGAGTGGAAAGGTTTCCTGCATAGGTAAGACAGTCCAGACAGATGATGCGGTAATCCGGGTATTTTTTTAACATGTGAAAAATAAAGTTGCTTCCGATAAATCCGGCACCGCCGGTTACGATAATGTTCATTAAAATTCTCCTTTGATTTTGAAATTATAATTGCATCTTCTGCTGTAATCTGTCAGAAACAGAATTGCTGACAGATTACGGGAAGAAGGGATTGATATAGTTCAATTTCTGTTTAACTGAAAAAAATGCGGCAAAATCAGAAAACAGATTCTGAATCAGTGAAGTACGTCTAAATATTTACCATCCAGAACGTCTTTTAAATACTGACCATACTGGTTTTTCTTCAGTACCTCATAAACCTTCAGTACATCATCTTCTGTAATCCAGCCATTAAGATATGCAATCTCTTCCAGACATCCGATTTTACGGTGCTGGTGGCTCTCCATTGTTTTTACAAAGTTGGTAGCTTCCACAAGACTTTCATGTGTACCGGTATCCAGCCATGTGAATCCCTGTCCGAGAAGCTCTACGTTTAATTCGCCCTTTTCCAGATAGATGCGGTTCAGGTCTGTGATCTCAAGTTCGCCTCTGGCGCTTGGTTTCAGATTTTTTGCATACTCTACGACGCGATTGTCATAGAAGTATAAACCTGTGACACAGTAGTTGCTCTTCGGATGCTCCGGTTTCTCTTCAATTGAGATAGCCTTGCCTTCATGGTCAAATTCTACAATACCGAATCTCTCCGGATCATCTACATAGTATCCGAAAACAGTAGCACCTTCGCCGGATTCTGCGTTCTTTACAGCAGCTTTCAGTCTTTTCTTCAGTCCATGTCCTGCGAAGATATTATCGCCGAGAACCATGGCAACTGTATCATCACCGATAAATTCCTCGCCGATGATAAATGCCTGTGCAAGTCCGTCCGGGCTTGGCTGTACAGCGTAGGTAAGGTGAACACCAAACTGATGTCCGTCACCCAGAAGCTCCTCAAAACGAGGGGTATCCTGTGGAGTGGAGATGATCAGGATGTCACGGATTCCTGCGTTCATCAGTACAGACATTGGATAGTAGATCATTGGTTTATCATAGATGGGTAAAAGCTGCTTTGATGTTACCATTGTGAGCGGGTAAAGGCGTGTGCCGGAGCCGCCTGCTAAAATAATACCTTTCATGAGTAGTCTCCTTTTTCCTTGTCAGTACAGCTGTTCATATACAGGGCTGCACTGGATGTATATAGCTTTCTGTGTTACCGGAGATTTCCCAACTTTCTCCGGTTTATGATAATTGTATTATAAAAGGTGACCTAGCGTCACCTTCAAGCACTTTTTACAAAAAAATTAAATTTTGGTTATTTTTCACAAAAAAAGATACCAGCATCCTTGGTAATGAAGAAACCATCTCTGGTTTTTCTTGATACAAAAGAGCGAAAATCCTTATATCTGTCCAGGAGATATTGATTTTGATTTCCGTGGCAGGAAAGAATATAGGAGATCAGAGGTTCTGCATCAGGGACCAGAAGGGAGTCCTCATAGTTTTTCCAGGAAATGTGGGAAAAATAGGGAGATAAGATCTGCCTTCCGTTTTCTCTGCCAAAACGTTCATAAAGTTTGTCTGCAGACAGGACGATTCGGCTGTCAAAGTCCTGTACCAGCTGGCTGACTTCCTGCATGTGGCGGCTGCCATAAGTACTGCAGACGAATTTTCCGCCGGGAACAAGGACACGGTGGATTTCTCTGCATACTGCGGGAATATCTTCACAGTAGAAAAGTACATGATCAGCGATTACCAGATCGAAGCTGTTATTTTCGTAAGGGATTTCTGAACAGTCGAAAGCCTCAAAGGAGAAGCGGTTGTCTTTACGGCCCAGAGCACGTCTTGCGTCCCAAAGCATTCCGGAGGACAGATCAGAAAGGGTGACGGAAATATTGGCTGGTAAAAGGGAAAGGTTCTGTGTCCAAAGTGCTCCGTCACCACAGCCAAGCTCCAGGATTTTCATATGGGAACCAATCTGGCACTGTTCATAAATCCATGGAAACCAGCCTTGCTTATTTTGGGAATAGAGGCTGTGCAGATTAATACGGGAAGAAATATTGGAAGCATTCTGATATTGGTTTTTCATACTTTTTTCCATACCGGTCAGGTGAATCAGATCAAGCATCTGATTCCAGTCAATAACATGTCTGGAGCGGATTGCTTCTGTAGTGTCCTGGATTGCTTTTTCCACCAGCTGCATCTGTTCGATCCGGTCTCTGACCAGCTTCAGCTGAATATTCAGAGAATTTTCCATGAAATGATAATCTGTGTCATCGATGATCATTTCGCGGATATCGTCCAGTGAAAAGCCCAGATATTTCAGCAGCAGAATCTGTGAGAGTCTGGCAAAATCGCTGTCTGTGTAAAAACGGGCGCCTGATTCCGTTACAAAAGATGGTTTTAAAAGATCCTGTTTGTCATAATAACGTATGGTACGAAGCGTTACATGGGCCATACGTGCAAATTCACCGGAAGAGTAGTAACCCTTTTTTTTCATATTAAATCTTTTCCTTTCTGAGTTTTCCCTGATATCTACCAATTGCTCCGTTGCGAAGCAGCTCACACAATTCTCATTATAATATGAAATAATAATAAGGGCAATAATAAGACTGCAGTTGGAAAGCTCTTGTTATTTCAGAAAAAATGTGCTATGGTTAGTCAAAAGGACTTACAAAAGAGTACGAATTCTGATCTGGCAGTTCTGCCGTAAATTTTCCAAAATACAATATAATGATACAGGGTTTAAAAGTGAATGATCAATAAAGCAGGAGGAAATGCATGAATTTATTTGATTTTACCTACTGTGGGGACTATAACCGGCAGATTGTGAATCTTGCAGGGATTGTACCGGAGCGGTGGAGTTATTCCGGCACAGAAGATAATGGAATCCTGAAAGGATATCTGGAGCATACATTTAAACGACTTTATGAGGAGGGAAAGGTCTGGGAAAAGGAAAAATATGCAATCTTTAATACAGGACTCTTTAATCATTATTATCAGCCAATCTATGCTTTTTTTATTCCCAATCTGGTTCCGGACAGGCAGAGATGGTTTCTGGACGGCTTTTATACGGATTATCATTTAGTGAAGGAAGGGATTACTGATCTGCCGGAGCGGGCATGTTATGTGAATGATCCTTCAGAACTGGTATTTGATACCAAGCTTCCCATTATACCCCAATATGATCATATTTTCGGGGATACAGACAATGCAGAGCGGCTTCCCACAGAGGTGCGGGAGAGTAGTATGCGTCTGCAGCTGTTTGACGGTGCACTGAAGCAGACTAGGAGAATGCTGGAAGCAGATTATAAAACTGCCATTCCCCAGTATTATAATCATTCCATACAGCTTTTGCTTCCTATCTGCCTGCGTCATCCCGGTAAACCAGACCTGGCTCTGGCCTGTATGAAAACCTCTGATGGAGGCAGATATCTGGGGAGAACCTGCCTGACTCTCAGAATGGCCTATCATAATGCCAGGCTTCTGGCAAGACAGGACAGGAGCTGGCTGTTACCGTCTTGACAGAAAAAAAGGCCTTTGCTATACTGTCATGCTGTAAAGGAAGCGTAAGAATTATGAGAAACAAATGTTTAGATGGTATGAAGGCAATTGCAGCATGTATGGTTATTTTTATCCATATTGACCTGCCCGGACAAACCGGTGTATTTATAGAAGCTTTGTCAAGATTTGCAGTTCCGTTTTTCTTTATGATATCCGGTTATTTCTGTTATTATAATGGCAAAGATGCTTCTGACAGAATCCCGGGAAAAATATTTCATATTGTAAAACTGATGATTTTTTCAATGGCTTTTTATTTTATCTGGGAAATCAGTAAAAGACTGGTAACAGGGGAAAATCTTTACAGATGGATCAGGGAAGTTACAGACAGACAGAATATTATGAAGCTGCTTTTGTATAACAGTACTTCTCCGCTACGTGGACACTTGTGGTTTTTGCCGGCATTGATTTATTGTTATATGCTGGATTATTTGATAGAGAGATTTCATTTGCGTAAAATTGCATTTTTGTGTATCCCGGTATTGCTGGGTGGACTCTTATGGAGAGGGTATTTCAGCAGCTTTTTTGGATATTCCTATCGTATTATGGAATACAGAAACTGGCTTTTTACAGGTATGTCCTTTTATCTTCTGGGTCAGATGTTCCATGAATATCTATATTGGTTTCGCAGAAAGATTGGTTATATTACTCTGATTTTGATAATGACAGTGGGTATTGGGATGACAATATGGGAATCCTCACAGTTTGGGGCAAAAGAAATATATGTAGGCTCTATTTTGATCTGTATCAGTATTTTTCTTCTGACTGTTCTCTGGGGAACCCGGATCCGGATGCCGGAGGTTTTGACTGCTGTAGGGGCAAAACTGGCTTTTCCGGTTTACCTTTTTCATCTGGCAGTGGGAGACATGATGCGGGTGTTGGCAGTTGCCGGGAATTTTGAAGATAATCTGGCTTATCTGTGGATTCGTCCTTTTGCTGTATGCGTGTTTACAATAGGGATGATTGCACTGGTTTATCGGATCTGTTCATTCTGGGAAAAATATGATATAGTTGATATATTATCCAAGCAGTTTGGCCTGTGGCGTAAAGGCAGTCCATTATAATACAGGTATATTCAGACAAAAGGAGATCAAATGGCACAAAATAATCAGGAAAAAATATTGGAAGCAACCAAAGATAAACAGACAGGGCATGATGAAAGTGTGCTTAACCCGGTCTATAAAAATGAATCAGATCTGTCACGGAAGGAAAAACGCCTGCTTGAAAAAGAAAAATTAAAGGGAATGGGACCCGGAAAAAAACTTCAATATATCTGGATGTATTATAAGCCGGTAATGTTTGGGATTCTGGCAGCTATCGTGCTTGCATTTGTGTTAAAAGACTGGTATATAAATGCAAAAACAAAAACGGTATTGTCAATTGCAGCTGTTAATTCCCAGCTGAGTGATACAGATGATATAGAAAAACAGGTGGAAGAGCTTCTGGGTGTGACAGAGGATAAATATAGTAAAGTACAGATCAGTGTGAATATTACTACAGATGAAACAGGAGGCAATCTGGACTATTATGCCCAGACCGCATATATGACACAGGTTCAGGCGGGGACTTTGGATGTTATGCTGATGCCGGAGCAGTTATATGATTCATTGAATACAGATGGTATTTTCCTGAACCTGGAAGAATTGCTTGGTGATCATGTTTTCGGGGAATTCGGAACACAGTCTGATCAGACACATATTACCATCAAAGACAGCAGACTGGCAGAGGAATTTGGATTAAGCTATGATAGTATTACGATTGTGGTACCTGCTTCTGCACCTAACCAGAAAAATGCAGCAAAATGGATGGAAAGCCTTATAAGTGAGGAGTAATAGCTGTAACAGTAAAAAACTGACAGTTTCTAATTTAGAAACTGTCAGCTTTTTGCATTTAGATATTAGTTGATGGATTCATTATCGATTTCTGTATCAGTGTCTGAGCTTCCACCACTTAAAATATAGGTGATCACTTCATCCGGTACACCTGCGGCAGTGAGATTGTCCATAAGCTTTGTGAAATCCATGGATGATACATAGTCAGTCATATCATCATCGTTGGACACATCACACACATCTTTTAAAGAGGCGAGATCAGGAATATCCACTCCGTCACCTTTGCCGGAAACCAATGAAACAGAACCCAGTGTTGCACCTGCACTGACAATACCAAGCTTGACAGAACCGGATTCTGCAGTGCTTGCAATATCTGCATCCAGTGAAAAATTAGTCAGAGGAGAAACATCAGAGCTGTCATCAGACTCATCCGCTATAAAGGAAATGGAGTAGCTTCCATTGATGTTGCCTTTTTTAGCTTCCACTGTGTCATAATCCTTTACTTCAATATTTGCAGCAGGCTCATCGTTCATGCTGAACTGGTAGGAACCATTTAATATGTCATTTTCAATGGTGCCCTTTCCGGAAAGTGCATAAACTTCGTCTTCAGCATAGATTTCCAACAGATATCCATAAGAGGAATCGTTCATTGGCATCTGCCAGGTGAAAACAGGAGTATCCCCGGAAGCATCATGCATGGTAAGGGAACGGCCAATGATTTTTCCGTCTTCGTTGACCCAGGTTTTAGAAGAAAAATATTCATCCTGGGAAGCCTCATCTGAGGAATCTTCCTTAAGTGCGTCCAGACCGCTGTCAACTGCTTCCTGGAATTGTTCCTTCAGATCCTGGCTGTCAGGAAGTACAGCAGCCCATTTTTCAAGGATTGCTTCAATTTCCTTGTCTGATTTTGCAGTTTCCAGAACGGCGGTAAGAGTTCTGACTGCAGCCTCAGAGTCCAGAGTACCTTCATATACAGTACAGTCCTGACTGATATCTCCGGCAGTAAGGGTATCGGAAGTACCGTCAGTACTCTTCACATTATCAATAAGGATGGTACCGTATTTGTTAAGTAAGGATTCTACTACAGAAGCTTCAGGCATGACTTCTGTCATATTGTTGAGAAGCGTTACAGAGTCACTCAGGCTTTCTGTGGATGCCTCAAGAGTTTCGTCATCTTCTGCTTCCTTAAGATTTACTTTCATATATTTATCAGAAAGTTCCGGAACTTTCATGTACATATCTTCGGTATCCGGGTCAAAATAAAAATCCAGGGTGCAGACCTGACTGTCGTTTACGAGAAGTGCCATGGAACCGCCTTCTTTGTTATCTTTGAAAGAACTGTTGATGGTAACAGAGGCATTATTCAGCCAAGATACATCGAAGGGAGCGACAAATCCCAGAAGTGACCGTCCGGAATCTTCTATATTTACAGTAATATCGCCTTTGACCCCGGAGACAAGATCCTGGCTTTGCTCCAGAGAGGTGGCATAGGAAGCAGCAAATTCGCTGGCTATCTTTGCCAGGGCACTTTTTTCGATATCAGCATAACTGTCTGCGGCAAAACCAGCAGAAGGTATGGATGTTGCGCTTAAAACCATAGCAGTACAAAGAACTGCAGTTTTCTGTAACCATTTTTTTCTTTTCATAAAGAACCTCCTTTTAATTAAAGTGAATAAGAGATATCCATAGGGAGTATTAATTATTGGCAGAAAAAATTTATTTATAAAATCCGATAATTAATAGACACTCGTTAGGATTAAGTTTATTTTATCAGAAAATATTGCAAGAATCTACAGCTTTTTGCGGAAATATTGTAGGTATTGCATTTTGTATCTATTTCGATTAAACTGTAAATAGAATTACACATAAAATGAAGAAATGAGGAAACGTGTGGAAATGAAAACAACATTGGTTATTATGGCTGCAGGAATCGGTTCACGTTTTGGCGGTGGAATTAAGCAGCTGGCACCTGTTGGCAGACATGGTGAGATCATCATGGATTATTCCATTCATGATGCCATAGAAGCTGGATTTAATAAGATTGTGTTTATTATCCGCAAGGATATCAGGGAAGCATTTAAAGAAGCAATTGGTGACCGTATCCAGAAAATCTGTGATGATCTGGGTGTGGAGATTGCTTATGCATATCAGGAACTTGATCATCTCCCGGATGGAGTAGAAACTGTGCCAGAGAGAACGAAACCCTGGGGAACAGGACAGGCAGTTCTGGCCTGCAGAGAGGTACTTCATGAGCCATTTGCAGTTATAAATGCAGATGATTATTATGGAAAGGAAGCCTTTGTAAAGCTTCATGATTTTCTGGAAGGTTATACTCCGGATAAGGCAGAACAGCTGTGTATGGCAGGCTTTATCCTGAAGAATACGCTAAGTGAAAATGGTACTGTTACCCGTGGTATCTGTGAAACCAATAAGTCAGGATATCTGACAGCAGTACATGAAACTCACAATATTGTAAAAACTGCTGAGGGTGCAGCTGTAGAGCACCAGGGGGGACTGACACCGGTAGATCCGGAATCTTATGTTTCCATGAATATGTGGGGGCTGACACCGGAGTTTGTACAGCTTCTGGAAGATGGATTCAGGGAATTTTTCCAGAATACCTCCAAAGAGAATATTCTGAAGGCAGAGTATCTGCTTCCCATTTATATTGATGAGTTGCTTCAGGCAGGGAAAGTATCTGTAAAGGTGCTGGATTCCAGTGACAGATGGTTTGGTGTAACTTATAAAGAGGATAAGGATTATGTAATAGAATCCTTTGGTAAATTGATAGATGCAGGTGTATATCAGGAAGAACTTTTTTCAGATCTGAAATAATAAATGGCACTGGATGGCCGGGACAACAGGACATGAGAATGGTCTCATGATCTGTTGTCCCGGTTTTCTGTATCATAAAAAACTTTGAAGAAAATGCAGGATGAGTTTCGTTAAAAGATAAGAAGAGGTAAGAATTTTACTTTGTAACATATCTCTCAATGAGCCCCAGAATTCCATACAAAATCAGAGCAATGATACACAGAAGAGTGATGGACATCAGAACCCAGGTAAGCTTGAAAGTCTGGCTTGAATAGATGATCAGATAGCCAAGCCCCTGCCTGGCACCGATGAACTCACCGATGATTACTCCCACCAGGCAAAGACCGATATTCACCTTCATCACACTGAGGAGCAGAGGAAGGGAAGAGGGGAGTATGATCTTCTGGAATTTTTCTTTTTTTCCGCCACCCAGGGTTTCAATAAGTTTAAGCTTATCTGGATCAGTATTTTGAAATCCGGCATATAGATTTAAAACGGAACCAAAGATTGCAACAGATACTCCGGATACAATAATGGTTCGCTCATTGGCACCCAGCCATACAATAAGAAGGGGTGCCAGTGCAGATTTAGGAAGACTGTTCAGTATTACCAGATAAGGCTCGGTGACCTGGGCCAATCTGGGAAAACACCAGAGAAGCACTGCCAGTCCGGCACCCAGGATCACTACTATGAAAAAACTGATCAGGGTTTCTGTAACTGTAATTCCCAGATGAGAAAAAATGGACAGATCCCGGCACATTTCCATAAAGCTTTTCCAGATCAGAGAGGGACTGCTGAAAATAAAAGAGTCAATAAGACCATATCTGGCAGAACACTCCCAGATAAGGAGAAACAAAAGAAAAACAGCGGTTCTCCACAGCACGATCAGTTGTTTCTCCCGTTTTATGCGGCGAAGAAATAATTGCTGGTAATAGGATGGTTCAGGCATCATGATTTAATTCCTCCCAGATAAGATTAAAGTAAGTTTTAAAATCTGGTGCATTGCGGGAAGACAGGGGAGTGCGGTCTGGAACAGACAGATTTATGGAAAGCTCTTTCTGAACTGTGGCGGGTCGGGGAGAGAGGATCAGTATTCTGTCTGCCATACTGATCGCTTCTGAAATATCATGAGTGACAAGGATTGCTGTTTTTTTCTCTTTTTTCAGGATTTTACCGATATCATCACTGACCTTGAGACGGGTCTGATAATCCAACGCGGAAAAGGGTTCATCCAGCAGAAGAAGCATAGGAGACAGGGCAAGAGTGCGGATCAGTGCAGCACGCTGGCGCATTCCTCCTGAAAGCTGAGAAGGATATGCATTGCGGAATTTGTCCAGGCCATAGGTGAGTAACATCTGATTTACATAGGCCAGTTTTTCGGCAGTGAGTTCTTTGCGTATTTCCAGTCCCAGAATTACATTTTTGTAAATTTTCCGCCATTCCAGAAGGTGATCTTTCTGCAACATATATCCAATGCGGCAGTCTCCGGCAAACACTGGTTCTCCGTTCAGGAGAATCTGTCCCTGTTCAGGCTTCAGTAATCCGCATATCAGGTTTAGAAGAGTGGATTTTCCACAGCCGGAGGGACCTACAACTGCGAGAAATTCTCCTGGAAATAGTGAAAAGGATATATGTGAAAGGACTCTGGTTTCCCCGGAAATACTGTGGTATGAAAGACAGACATCTGATACTTCCAGCAGTGGTTTCATTTTTACCTCCATTAAAAATCTTTCTGACAAATATAAGTGAAAGAGATATTGGGTTGCATATATATTTTATGATATGCAGACCCATGAAGGTATGATATAATAAGACGATTAGTGTAACTATAGTGTAGTTCATTATTTGTGAATGCACTGGAAGTTACGGTAACAGAGCATAAAATATGCAGGAAAGTGTACAGAAATTATGACAGATAAAAAAAAGGCGGTTTTTAATTTTATCTTTCTGATCCTTGTGTTTTCTCTGACTGTATATATGGTGTTTAAGGGAGAGGATCTGGGAGAAATTATTTCTACAGTGCAACAGGCAAATGCGGTGTATCTGATTATCAGTGTGATCTGTGTGGTACTCTTTATTCTGGGAGAATCCGTGATCATTTTCTATATGATGAGGACATTGGGAGCAGGGGTTAAAATGGGGCATTGTGCCCTGTATTCCTTTGTGGGGTTCTTTTTTAGCTGCATTACTCCTTCTGCCACAGGGGGACAGCCCATGCAGATTTATTACATGAAGAAAGATAAACTTCCTATACCGGTGACCACGCTGGTATTGATGATCGTTACGATCACTTATAAAGCAGTTCTGGTGCTGATCGGTATTCTGTTATGGATATTCGGAAAAGGATTTCTGACAGGATATTTAGGACAGTATATGTGGGTATTTTATCTTGGTGTGGGACTGAATGTGTTCTGTGTTTCCTTTATGATGATTCTGGTGTTTGCACCTGGACTTGCCAAATGGCTCATGGTAAAGGGAATGAAACTGCTGGAACATTTCAGATTCCTGAAACCCAGAAAAAGCAGACTGGAGAAACTGGAAAATTCCATGGACCAGTATCATGCGACAGCAGCATTCTGGGCAGGACATAAGCTGGTGATTCTGAAAGTGTTTCTGATCACTTTTGTACAGCGTATTATTTTGTTTACAGTTACTTACTGGGTATATCGTTCCCTGGGATTTCATGAATATGGGATCGTGACTCTGACAATTTTACAGTCAGTGATTTCGGTATCTGTAGACATGCTTCCTTTGCCGGGAGGTATGGGAATCAGTGAATCACTGTATCTGGTTATCTTTGCACCGGTTTTTGGGGAGACATTACTTCCGGCCATGCTGCTGAGCAGAGGAATTTCCTATTATGCACAGATGCTCATCAGTGCAGTGATGACCTGTGTGGCACATCTGGTAATAGGACGAAAAGTACAGGAAGAAAATAGGGGGTAAAACATGTTTTTAGGATTTTATGATTATACGGTGGTTCTTACATATATCAGTCTGGGAATTTCCGTGTTTGGAATTACAATGGCTCTGGAGGGGAACTTCAAAATGGCCATTTTCTGTCTGGCATTGTCAGGACTTTGTGATATGTTTGATGGAAAAATAGCCAGAACTAAAAAGAACCGTACAGAGGATGAGAAGAATTTTGGGATTCAAATTGATTCACTCTGTGATGTAGTCTGTTTTGGAGTTTTTCCGGTAATGATCTGTTACTGCCTGGGTGTAAATACGCCTGCAGGAGTGGCTTCCCTGATATTTTACAGTATAGCATCTGTGATCCGTCTGGCATATTTTAATGTGACAGAAGCTAAGAGACAGACACAGACGGAAGAAAACCGGAAATACTATCAGGGACTGCCGATCACATCCATGGCGATCATTCTGCCCTTTCTGTATCTGATGAGAAGATATTATATGATTCATTTTCTGATTGTGATACATATTGCGGTAATTATAGTAGGCCTTCTTTTTATTTTAAATATTAAGGTAAAGAAACCACAGAATCCGGTGCGTATTCTTCTGGTAGTTGTGGTAGCACTGGCACTTGCAAAGATGTTCCGTTTTATATAGTAAACAGGAGAGATATACCAATGAAATATATTGACAGAGTGGGAAATGTAACTGTTGAGGAAAATGGTCAGGACAAATTATTGCGTCATCTGTATAATGACCGGGGTGGAAGACTTTGTCTCAGAGTGCTGGTCAGCCCCTGGGTATCTAAAATGGCAGGCAGGTTGTTAAATACGGGATTTTCGGCCAGGTTTGTGGGAGATTTTGTGGAAAAAAACAAAATTGATCTGAGTATCTGTGAAAAGCAGAAATTTTCTTCCTGGAATGATTTTTTTACCCGCAGATTACGCCTGGGAGAACGTCCTGTTGATGAAAGGGAAAAGGTGCTGGTCAGTCCCTGCGATGGTAAGCTTTCTGTTTACAGGATTGATAAAAATTCCCGTTTCTGGATTAAAGATACAGAATACACAGTGGAGCAGCTGCTTCGTAATAAAAGTCTGGCAGAAAGATATCTGGGCGGATATGCCCTGGTATTCAGACTGACAGTAGATGATTATCATCATTTCTGCTATCCTGCAGAAGGTAAAAAATCTGATAATGTAGTGGTACCGGGGATTTTTCATACTGTAAATCCTGTAGCAAATGAGGTATATCCTATTTACAGAGAAAATGCCAGAGAATATACTTTGCTGAAAACAGAGAAATTCGGGACTGTACTTATGATGGAAGTAGGTGCCATGATGGTGGGAAAAATCACCAATGTGGAGAAAAAATCTGTTTCAGTAAAAAAGGGACAGGAAAAAGGCTGGTTTGAATTCGGAGGTTCCACGATTATTCTTCTTCTGCAGCATGGAAAGGTAAGATTGGACTATGATCTGATTGAAAATACCGAAAATGGATATGAAACGGTTGTCAGAATGGGAGAGCGTATCGGTGAGACCAGAAAGCGCAAAACAGGAGAATAATTCATGAATATAAGAAATTATCAAAAGGAACTGGACAGGCTCATAGGACAGATACAGAAAGAGAATAAAGTCCCAAGCCTGTTCCTTCACAGTTGCTGTGCACCCTGCAGCAGCTATGTATTGGAATATTTGTCAAAATATTTTGATATTACAGTGTTTTATTACAATCCCAATATTTACCCTGAAGAAGAGTATAGGAAACGGGTACAGGAAATTACCCGCCTGGTAAATTCTATGGAATTTGAGCATCCGGTCAAACTGATAGAGGGGCGCTATGATCCACAGGAATTTTTCAGGATGGCAAAAGGACTGGAAGACATACCGGAAGGAGGAGAACGCTGCTTTAGGTGTTATCGTCAGCGTATGGAAGAAGCAGCAAAGCTGGCAAAGGAAGGTGGATATGATTATTTCACGACCACTCTGTCTATCAGTCCGCTAAAAAATGCAGCCAGGATCAATGAAATCGGAGAAGAGCTGGCAGAGATCTATCATGTAACACATCTTCCTTCCGATTTTAAGAAAAAAAATGGATATAAGCGTTCCATAGAGCTTTCTCATGAATATGATCTTTACCGGCAGAATTACTGCGGATGTGTATATTCCAGAAGAGAAGCTTCAAATAAATAATTAGTTACAAACTGAAAGAATCAAAATGAATTACTTTGCAATCTGAAAAAAATATGATACACTAATGCACAAAAGTACTAAAATTCAGAAAGAAACGAGGAATAAATACTATGGCACAGCTTTGGGGCGGACGTTTCACCAAAGAAACAGACAAACTGGTATATAATTTTAATGCATCAATTTCTTTTGACCAGAAATTCTATGAGCAGGATATCAGAGGAAGCAAAGCACATGTAGCAATGCTTGCAAAACAAGGAATCCTGACAGAAGAGGAAAAAATACAGATTGAAAATGGTCTGGATGGAATTCTTGCAGATGTAAAATCTGGAAAACTTGAGATTACATCTGAATATGAAGATATTCACAGTTTTGTAGAGGCAAATCTTATTGACAGAATCGGAGATGCCGGTAAGAAGCTTCATACAGGAAGAAGCCGTAATGACCAGGTGGCACTGGATATGAAACTGTATGTGAGGGATGAGATTGATGAGACAGATGAGTTGGTAAAGAAGCTTCTTGAAGCACTGCAGAAGATCATGGAGGAGAATATCCATACATATATGCCGGGCTTTACTCATTTGCAGAAGGCGCAGCCTGTTACTCTGGCACATCATGTAGGAGCATATTTTGAGATGTTTGTCCGTGACAGAAGCAGACTTTCCGATATCCGCAAGAGAATGAATACCTGTCCCTTAGGAGCAGGAGCACTGGCAGGAACCACATATCCGCTGGACAGAGAATATACCGCACAGCTTCTGGGCTTTGACGGACCTACCAGAAACAGTATGGATTCTGTTTCAGACAGAGACTATGTGATTGAGCTTTTGTCAGCCTTTTCTACCATAATGATGCATATGAGCCGTTTCTGCGAGGAAATCATTATGTGGAATTCCAATGAGTATCGTTTTGTGGAAATTGATGATGCCTACAGTACAGGCAGTAGCATTATGCCTCAGAAAAAGAATCCGGATATTGCAGAATTGGTAAGAGGAAAAACAGGGCGTGTATATGGAGCTCTGACTTCTATCCTTACCACTATGAAAGGAATTCCGCTTGCGTATAATAAAGACATGCAGGAAGATAAAGAACTTACTTTTGATGCCATTGACACAGTGAAAGGCTGTCTGGCATTGTTTACAGGAATGATCTCAACTATGCAGTTTAACAAAAAAAATATGGAAGAAAGTGCAAAGAACGGATTTACCAATGCTACAGATGCAGCAGATTATCTGGTAAATCACGGTGTACCTTTTAGGGATGCCCATGGTATTGTAGGACGTCTGGTCCTTACCTGCATTGACAAAGGGATTTCACTGGATGAACTTCCACTGGAAGAATACAAGGCTATCAGTCCTGTATTTGAACAGGATATCTATGAAGCTATCAGTATGAAAACCTGTGTAGAGAAACGTATGACTATTGGTGCCCCGGGATCTGAAGTTATGAAAAAGGTAATTGCAGAGAACCGGAAATATCTGGAACAGAATTAATTTGAAAAAACATAAAAAAGGGTTGCATTTTACTTTAATTTGTTATAGTATGTACAAGAGCGACAGATGTGCGTGAAATAGAGACATCTGAAAAAGAAGGTCTGACGCAGGAAAATAGAGTCAGATGACACGCAAAGAGGAGATTATATTATGAGTGAAAAACTGAGAGTTGGTATCTTAGGTGCCACAGGTATGGTAGGACAGAGATTTATCTCACTTCTTGAGAATCATCCATGGTTTGAGGTAGTAACCGTAGCTGCAAGCCCGAGAAGCGCCGGAAAAACATATGAGGAAGCTGTAGGCGGAAGATGGAAAATGGACACACCGATGCCGGAAGCTGTGAAAAAGCTTGTAGTTATGAATGTAAATGAAGTGGAGAAAGTTGCTGCTACTGTTGATTTTGTATTCTCTGCTGTAGATATGTCAAAAGAAGAGATTAAGAAAATCGAAGAAGAATATGCGAAGACAGAGACACCGGTTGTTTCCAACAACAGTGCTCACAGATGGACACCGGATGTACCGATGGTAGTGCCGGAAATCAATCCGGAACACTTCGATGTAATCGAATCTCAGAAGAAACGTCTTGGAACAACACGTGGATTTATCGCGGTTAAACCAAACTGTTCTATCCAGAGCTATGCTCCTGTATTAACTGCATGGAAAGAGTTCGAGCCATATGAAGTAGTTGCTACTACATATCAGGCAATCTCCGGAGCAGGTAAGACATTTAAGGACTGGCCGGAAATGGTTGGAAACATTATCCCATACATTGGCGGCGAGGAAGAGAAGAGCGAGAAAGAGCCATTAAGAATCTGGGGTAAAGTAGAAGACGGCGTGATCAAACCTGCTACAGAGCCGGTGATCACATGCCAGTGTATCCGTGTACCTGTACTGAACGGACATACAGCAGCTGTATTTGTTAAATTCCGCAAGAATCCTACAAAAGAGCAGCTGATCAAAGCATTAGTAGAGTTTAAAGGACTTCCGCAGGAATTAGAGCTTCCAAGTGCTCCGAAGCAGTTCATCCAGTACCTGGAAGAGGACAACCGTCCACAGGTTACAGAAGATGTAAACTTTGAGCATGGTATGGGAGTATCTGTAGGACGTCTCCGTGAGGATACTGTGTATGACTGGAAATTTGTAGGACTTTCCCACAATACAGTCAGAGGTGCTGCAGGCGGAGCTGTTCTCTGTGCAGAGACTCTGAAGGCAAAGGGATATATTCAGGCAAAATAATAAGAAAAATAAAGGGGATGTCATTGTATGACATCCCTTTTCTGACCATATGATACAATGGTGGAAGATAGGAATAAGAGCAGATATGAGAGAAAAAAATTTAACAGTGATCATTACCTTTGTGTCCACTACTCAGGCCATGGCTATGGAGAGCAGAGGAAAGAAAACAGGATTTGAAGGCAGGATTATCCCTGTACCCAGAGAAATCTCAGCTTCCTGTGGACTGGCGTGGAAGTGCAGCAGACAAAATCAGGATACTGTAGAAAAATACCTCAGGGAGGAAGACCTGGAATATGAAGGAATATACCAGATCCTGATGTGACATACAGCTTTGACGCGCAGAGTGGTTTATGTTAAAATATAGCTGTCAGTGAGCCTGACATTGGAAAAATATACTGGTTTTGAGAAAGGGAGAAGCTATCTTGATGAAAAATAATAAAGTATATCTTACCCAACTTGCCAGTGCGGCAGGCTGTGGCGCAAAAATCGGCCCTAAGGTTCTGGCACAGGTGGTGGAAAAACTGCCAAAGTTTACAGACCCCATGCTTCTGGTAGGGCCGGAGACTTCAGATGATGCTGCAGTATATAAAATATCAGATGAGCTTGCAATGATCCAGACAGTGGATTTTTTTCCACCAGTGGTAAATGATCCCTATATGTATGGTCAGATTGCAGCGGCTAATGCACTGAGTGATGTTTACGCTATGGGGGGGATTCCCAAGCTGGCCCTGAATGTGGTGGCTTTTCCAAACTGCCTGGGACCGGAAGTGCTGGAACAGATCCTCAGAGGCGGAGCTGATAAGGTAATGGAAGCCGGTGCAGTTCTTGCAGGAGGACATACCATCAATGATAAAGAACCGAAATACGGACTTTGTGTAACAGGTTATGTGCATCCGGATAAAATGTGGAAAAATTATGGCGCAGAAGCAGGAGACATCCTTATTCTCACCAAGCCTCTGGGAAGTGGTATCTTAAATACGGCGATCAAAGCAGAAATGGCATCAGCAGAGGAAACAGAGAGAGTGCAGAGGGTGATGGCAAAGCTGAATAAATATGCAGCGGAGATTGCTGGAAAATATACGATTCACAGCTGCACAGATGTGACTGGATTCAGTCTGGCAGGACATAGCCTGGAGATGGCAAAGGGCAGTGGAAAGACTTTGGTGATTCATTCCGGGAAACTTCCTGTTATGGATGGTGTGGCTGAATATGCCCAGATGGGACTGGTTCCTGAGGGTGCATATAGAAACCGGGAGTTTGCAGGAGAGGCAATCCGAAGTGAGATCAGGGAGCTTTGGAAGGAGGATGTGGTTTTTGATCCTCAGACCTCAGGGGGACTACTTCTCGCAGTGCCGTCAGATGAGGCGGATCAGCTTGCTGCTGAACTGGGAAAAATGGATATTTCCGGAGGAATTATCGGTACTGTTACAGAATTGCAGGATAAATATGTAATATTTGATTAGACTGCCTGATGTTATTGATATAAAAAATCAATATCTGAATATTTTATTTAAATTTAATAATAACCAAAAAATGACAATATATTTAGTGAACTATTACAACAAATAAAGATTGTGATAAAGTTGTCAAAGTGCTATAATGTTTTTATTAAAAACATTGCGGAGGTGTTATTATGAATTTTGAGGATGTGCAGAAAGTATCAAACGCGGCGAAAGCCAAGAGTAACCTGGTAAACACCAACTTCTTCAAGTACTTTGTACGCGCGGTTATGGCGGGATTCTTTATTGATATGGCCATGATCTACAGTAATGTAGTTGGAAATGTTTTTTCCAAGACCACGCCGGAATGGGGAAAATTTCTGGGAGCTTTGGTATTCTCGATTGCAGTACTTCTGATCAGCTTCGTAGGCGGTGAACTTTTTACCGGTAATAATATGGTAATGGCATTCGGAGCCTTTGATAAACAGGTAAGCTGGAAAGAAGCTGGCAAGGTATGGGGCGTAAGCTACCTCGGAAACTTTGTTGGATGTGCAATTTTAGCATTGCTGTTTGTATGGGCAGGGGCATCAGGAACTGCAGATTATTTTGCAGGGTTCATTGGAAATAAACTGAGTATCCCTCTTGGACAGATGTTTTTCAGAGCGGTACTCTGTAACTTCTTCGTCTGTCTCGGTGTACTCTGTGGTATGAAATTAAAGAGTGATGCAGGAAGATTTCTGATGATTACCATGTGTATCTCAGGATTCGTTGTAAGTGGATTTGAGCACTGCATCGCAAATATGGGAATCTTTGTTACCGCATACTGTCTGGTACCTGGATTATCCATCGGAGCCATGATTAAGAGCATGGTAGTTGTAACATTAGGAAATATGGTGGGTGGTGCCTTATTACTGGCATGGCCGCTTAGAAAGATGAGTGCAGATAAATAATATGTCAAAAGCTTTATACATAGCCGAAAAGCCCAGTGTGGCACAGGAATTCGCAAAAGCTTTGAAAATCAACGGACAAAGACGGGATGGCTACCTGGAATCTCAGGACAGTGTGGTGACCTGGTGTGTGGGACACCTGGTTACCATGAGCTACCCGGAAAAATATGATATCAAATATAAAAGGTGGAGTTTAGATACCCTGCCTTTTTTGCCGCGCGAATTTAAATATGAAGTGATCCCCGGAGTGCAGAAGCAGTTTGAGATCGTAAAAGGACTGCTTAACCGTGAGGATGTGGACACTATTTACGTGTGCACTGACTCCGGACGGGAGGGAGAATACATCTACCGTCTGGTGGCACAGATGGCAGGTGTTCATGGAAAAAAAGAAAAGAGAGTCTGGATTGATTCTCAGACAGAAGAAGAGATTATGAGAGGAATCAGAGAGGCAAAGGATCTGTCAGTTTATGACAATCTTTCTGCTTCAGCCTATCTTCGGGCGAAAGAAGACTATCTCATGGGAATTAATTTTTCCCGTGTACTGACACTGCGTTATGGAAACAGCGTGTCAAATTATTTAAATACGAAATATCAGGCCATTTCCGTAGGACGGGTTATGACCTGTGTACTTGGAATGGTAGTGCGAAGAGAGCGTGAGATCCGTGCATTTGTAAAAACTCCGTTTTACCGCGTACTCAGCAGCATTGCCCTTGAGGGAGAAAACTTTGAGGGGGAATGGAGAGCTGTGGAAGGCAGCAGATATTTCCAGACTCCTTATCTGTATAAAGAGAACGGATTTAAAGAGAAAGTCTATGCTGAAAAACTGATACAGGAGCTGTCGGTAAGTCAGCCTCTACAGTGTACAGTAGAGAAAATTGAGCGAAAAAAAGAGAACAAGAATCCGCCGCTTTTATTTAACCTGGCGGAGCTTCAGAATGTGTGCTCCAAGCTGTTCAAGATCAGTCCGGATGAGACATTAAAAATCGTACAGGAACTGTATGAGAAGAAGCTGGTCACTTATCCCAGAACGGATGCCCGTGTATTGTCGACTGCGGCTGCAAAGGAGATTTATAAGAATATTTCCGGGCTGCGAAATTATGAACATACAGCGGAAATCGCACAGCACATTATTGAACAGGGAAATTACAAAAATCTGGCAAAGACCAGATATGTTAATGATAAGCAGATTACAGATCATTATGCAATTGTACCCACAGGGCAGGGATTAAATGCATTAAGAGGTGTTTCTCTTACTGCGCAGCGTGTATATGAGACCATTGTCAGAAGGTTTGTATGTATTTTTTATCCTCCTGCTGTATATCAGAAGGTCAGCCTTGTAACAAAGATTCAGAATGAGAGCTTCTTTTCCTCGTTTAAAGTACTGTTGGATGAAGGATATTTAAAAGTTGCCACAAATTCTTTTGCGAAGCGGAAAGTAGCAGATGCCATGAGTGGCGGAAACAGAACCGGTGTGGCGGGGAATAACGGAAATGAAGATTCTGATCCAGATAATGGAAAGAATGGTTCAGATAATTCTTCAGAAGATATGGCATGTGATACCCGCCTTCTTACCGCATTGCAGAATCTGAAAAAAGGTGATATACTTTCCGTGGACAGCCTGAGTATTAAGGAGGGTGAGACATCACCACCAAAGCGTTATAATTCCGGTTCCATGATTCTTGCAATGGAGAATGCCGGACAGCTTATTGAGGATGAGGAATTACGTGCTCAGATCAAGAGCTGCGGAATTGGTACCAGTGCCACCAGAGCAGAGATTCTTAAGAAGCTGTGCAATATCAAATATCTGGCACTGAACAAGAAAACCCAGGTCATCACTCCGACACTTCTTGGAGAGATGATCTTTGATGTGGTAAACTGCTCTATCCGGCAGCTTCTGAATCCGGAACTGACTGCCAGCTGGGAAAAAGGACTTAATTATGTGGCAGAGGGAAGCATTACAGAACAGGAATACATGGACAAGCTGGAACATTTTGTGCGTATTCAGACCCAGCAGGTGGAAAAGAATAATTATCAGGCTTATCTGCGGCGCTTCTTTGATGCTGCAGCAGTGAACTATAAAGAACCGGCAGGAAAGAAAAGAGGAAAATAAAAATGTTAAAAGATTATACAATTGCAAATCTTCTGGATCTTAACGAAACAATCGCAAAGGATTTATTTGAAGGAAAAAACTATCCATGGGAAGTATTACCGGAGATCGGAGATTTCATTCTGAAACTGGGACAGACCTTAAGTGAGGAAGAATACGACCACCCGTCAGAAGATGTATGGATCGCAAAAAGTGCCAAAGTAGCACCTACGGCCTGCATCAACGGTCCGGTTATTATTGGTAAAGAAGCAGAAGTACGCCACTGTGCATTTATCCGTGGAAAAGCGATCATAGGTGAGGGTGCGGTAGTAGGTAATTCTACAGAATTAAAGAATGCTGTACTTTTCAACAAGGTACAGGTTCCGCACTACAATTATGTAGGTGATGCAGTTCTTGGTTACAAATCCCATATGGGCGCAGGTTCCATCTGCTCCAATGTAAAATCTGACAAGAAACTGGTAATTGTAAAAGATGGTGAGGAGAAGATTGAAACAGGTCTGAAGAAATTTGGCGCCATGCTTGGAGATAACGTAGAAGTAGGCTGCGGCTCCGTATTAAATCCCGGAACTGTGATCGGACGCTGCTGCAATATTTATCCGCTTTCTTCAGTAAGAGGCTGCGTACCTGCAAATCATATTTACAAGTCAAAAACAGAAGTTGTGGAAAAGAGATAATTAAAAAATAGAAGAGGCAGGCTGTAGGAATGATATTATTTCAGTCATACAGCCTGCTCTTTTATATTTTTTTGTCTGTCAGATATAGAAGACATCTGTTGTAATTGATATTACATATGAAATAAAACTTTCCTCAGGATTACCAGAATGGCAATATGCACCGGATAAAACCAGTAAAAGAAATACTTTAAAAACTTTCCTCTGATAAATCCACGTTCGCCATTATACATATTAATGGAAAGAAAAGCAAAGCATGCCTTCCATTCGTAGTAAAGCCAGCAGCTTCCGATGATGGCCTGAGCTGTTTTGTCGTTGCGGAACCAGTACATGATCAGCAGGAATACAAATCCCCGCCATCCGTAATCTGCCTTTAGGAATACGGAGACAGCCAGCAGTGCCAGTACGCAGACAAGCTGCATTTTCTGATTATCCCAGAAGTATTCCAACGCACAGAATGCCAGGTATCCCAGAAACAGGGTAAAAAATACATTCTGCTTCTCATATCTCCAGGTATTGGTAAACATGAAGTTCCATGGAATCTCAGAGATACATGCAAATAAAAACAGATTCAGGCCATATTTCTTACGATTATGTGTATGCAAAAATCCTTCCACTAACAGAAAACAGAAAATTGGAAAAGCGGCTCTTCCGATATCCCGGAAAATTCGATACCAGCTGTAATCTACACCACCGAAACTGAAAAGAGTTGCAGTTGTGGCGGGGTAATTGTACAGAATCATCACACCGGTGTGGTCAATGAGCATCAGGGTGATGGCGATTAATTTTAAAGCACTTCCATTCAGAACCCGAAATCGTTCAGGGAGAAAGGAAGCAGGTAACCTTGTCGTCATAATAGAAATCCCTTCATTAATAGAAATTAGAACTATTTTACCACAAAAAAATCAAAGATGGTTAAAAATTTTACAATTTATGACTGGACGAATCAGCACTTTTGTGAGAAAATAACACTAGGTTGTTAGGCATACTCCTCTGAAGTCATTCAGCAGACCTCAGAGATTTACCCTGTACAGTTCATTCAGCAGTTCTGTACAGTGCCGGGTATAACAACATGAAGTTAATCTATACTTGAAAGGAGTTTTACAATGATTTATTCACGCGAAGTAGAAGAAATGTGCCCAGTTGCACAGGGCGTTCATCATGGCGCCGCTCCAATCCCAGAAGAAGCTAAATGGGTACAGGCAAAAGAAGTCAAAGACATTTCCGGTCTTACACACGGTGTTGGCTGGTGTGCACCACAGCAGGGTGCCTGCAAGCTTACATTAAATGTTAAAGAAGGTATCATCCAGGAAGCACTGGTTGAGACTATCGGATGTTCAGGTATGACTCACTCTGCAGCTATGGCTTCTGAGATCCTTCCGGGTCTTACTGTTATGGAGGCACTGAACACTGACTTAGTTTGTGATGCGATTAACACAGCTATGAGAGAACTCTTCCTTCAGATCGTTTACGGACGTACACAGTCTGCATTCTCAGAAGACGGACTTCCTGTAGGCGCTGGACTCGAAGACCTTGGTAAAGGACTTCGCTCTCAGGTTGGTACAATGTATGGAACTCTGAAAAAAGGACCTCGTTACCTTGAAATGGCAGAAGGTTATGTAACAGGTATTGCTCTTGATGCAGATGATGAGATTATCGGATATCAGTTCGTAAGCCTTGGAAAAATGACTGATTTCATCAAAAAAGGCGATGACCCGAATACTGCATGGGAAAAAGCAAAAGGTCAGTACGGCCGTGTTGCAGACGCTGTTAAAATTATCGACCCAAGAAAAGAATAATTTAGGAGGTAACAGGAAATGGCTTTATTTGAATCATATGAGAGACGAATTGACAAAATCAATTCTGTTTTAAACAGCTATGGCATTGCTTCTATCGAAGAAGCTGAGAAAATCACAAAAGACGCAGGTCTTAATGTATACGATCAGATCAAAGGCATTCAGCCGATCTGTTTCGAGAACGCTTGCTGGGCATATACAGTAGGTGCTGCTATCGCAATCAAAAAAGGATGTAAGAAAGCAGCAGACGCAGCAGCAGCTATCGGAGAAGGTCTTCAGGCATTCTGTATTCCTGGATCCGTTGCTGATACACGTAAAGTAGGTCTTGGACATGGTAACCTTGGCAAAATGCTTCTTGAAGAAGAAACAGAGTGCTTCTGCTTCCTGGCTGGACATGAGTCCTTTGCAGCTGCTGAGGGTGCTATCGGTATCGCTGAGAAAGCTAACAAAGTTCGTCAGAAACCATTACGTGTTATCCTGAACGGTCTTGGAAAAGATGCTGCTCAGATCATTTCCCGTATCAATGGCTTTACATATGTAGAGACAGAATACGATCCATACAAGAACGAAGTGAAAGAAGTATTCAGAAAATCCTATTCTGAAGGTCTTCGTGCAAAAGTTAACTGCTACGGCGCTAACAGCGTTCCGGAAGGTGTTGCTATCATGTGGAAAGAAGACGTTGACGTTTCTATCACAGGTAACTCCACAAACCCGACACGTTTCCAGCATCCGGTTGCAGGTACATACAAGAAAGAACGTCTTGAAGCAGGAAAGAAATACTTCTCTGTTGCTTCCGGCGGTGGTACAGGACGTACACTTCACCCAGACAACATGGCAGCAGGTCCAGCTTCCTACGGTATGACAGATACATTAGGACGTATGCACTCTGATGCACAGTTCGCTGGTTCTTCTTCCGTACCGGCTCACGTAGAGATGATGGGTCTCATCGGCGCTGGTAACAACCCGATGGTTGGTATGACAGTTGCAGTAGCTGTTTCCATTGAGGAAGCTGCTAAAGCTGGTAAATTCTAATAAATAGCTTAAAATAAGCATTTATCGTGTCCAAACGGAGTAATAAAAATAATAAAAAGGGAGTTATTCTTAATTGAGTAGCTCCCCTTTTTGCGCTAAAATGTATAGTTTGCGACCGGAAAATGAGGGGATTCGGAGTGGAGATTAATAAATATGCTTTATTTGCCGATGTGGCAGATACTAAAAATTTTACAAAAACAGGAGAGCGGATGGGGTATACTCAGCCTGGTGTGAGTCATATTCTGAAAGGGATGGAAGCTGAATTTGGTTTTCCTCTTTTTATCAGAACCAAACAAGGGGTAATTCCTACCACCAATGCAGAGACCATCCTGCCTCTGGTACGTCAGCTACTGTCCATTAATGAACAGTTGGAGCAGACCATCAGTTCTCTGAATGGATTGACAACAGGACGGCTTACCATTGCTTCTTTTGCAAGCATAGCACGAAACTGGCTACCGGAGATCATCCATGCTTTTCAGCAGGAATATCCAGGTATCGATATTGCCTTGATGGAGGGTGGTACAGATGATATTGTGCAGTGGGTGGAAAATAACCAGGCAGATTTTGGGCTGCTGAGTAAAAGAAACATTGGTTGCCTGGATTGGATTCCGTTGTATGAAGATCCTTTGCTGGCAGTAGTTCCTGAGGATTATGACACAATGGGAAGAGAGGCTTTTCCTATCTCAGAAATGGCCGGGAAGTCCTTTATTATTTCTGCTGAAGGCGTAGATTATGATGTGCATGAAGCACTGGAAATCGCTGATATTACTCCGGATACCAAGTTTTCATCAAAAGATGACCATGTAATCCTCTCAATGGTATCCAGCCATCTTGGTGTGAGTATTCTTCCGAAACTTGTGATCGGCCATACTCAGGAAGCGATAAAGACCCTTCCTCTTGAACCTTCTGTGACCAGAGAACTGGGAATTGCATTGCGTAATGCGGAAAGTATTACTCCTGCAGCACAGAAATTTATTGAATGCATTCAGAAAATCCTGCCGGAGATGATATAATAAAGTAACAAAAAACAGCCATATCACAGAAAATGATATGGCTGTTTTGGGATTTTAGCCCATGTATACAGTTACGTGATATTCTTTTTTGCCTTCTTCAAAAGGAATCAGACAGCCTTCATATTCCTTGCCATCCACATTGATTTTCTTAACCCCTTTCTGTACATTATCCGGGTTTTTCACATCAATATGATAAACAGCATCTCTGAAGGTTCTGGTGAGTGTGAAATCTCCAAAGCCTTCCGGAATACATGGATCGATGCATAATCCGTCATAAGATGGCTGTACACCCAGAATAGCCTGGGAAAGATTCCAGAAAGTCCATGCTGCAGTACCTGTGAGCCAGCTGTTTTTAGCCTGACCATGGTAAACTGCGTCAGCGCCTGCTACCATCTGAGAATAAACATAAGGTTCTGTACAGTGGATTTCGCTGATGTCTTCAATATAGGAAGGACAGGTCTTTTTATAAATTTCAAAGGCTCTGTTGCCGCGGCCAATCACTGTTTCTGCAATGGATACCCATGGATTATTGTGGCAGAAGATACCTGCATTTTCTTTATATCCTGGCGGATAGGAGGAAATTTCTCCCAGATTCAGATAATACTGGGTATAAGCCGGCTGCAGGATCATGATACCGTATTTTGTATCCAGACGCTCTTTGACAGAATCCAGAGCTTTCTCAGCAAGTCCTTCTTTGACACCGATTCCTGCCATAACGCAGAAGCCCTGGGGCTCAATGAAAATCTGTCCTTCTTTGCATTCCTTTGATCCAATCTTCTGGGACTGTGCGTCATATGCGCGGAGGAACCATTCACCATCCCAGCCTGCATCCAATACAGCCTGATACATGGCAGCTACTTCCTGTTCTGCCTTTGTGGCTGTTTCGTTATCTCCCATATGACGGCTGATCTGAGCAAATTCCTTACCGTATTTCACAAACATTCCTGCAATAAAGACTGATTCGGCAACTGGTCCTTCAGAAGGCCCGGTTGTCTGGAAAGGTTCTCCAGGTTCTGTGGAGAAGCAGTTTAAGTTCAGGCAATCGTTCCAGTCTGCGCGTCCAATGAGAGGCAGCTTATGTGGTCCCAGGTGAGTGCTGGTATATTCGAAAGAACGGCGAAGATGTTCATACAGTGGAGCTGCTTTTTCTTTCTGGTTGTCAAAGTCAACGATTTCGTTTAAAATAGAGAAATCACCGGTTTCCTTCAGATATGCGGAAACTGCAGCAATCAGCCAAAGGGGGTCATCGTTGAAACCGCTTCCGATATCAAGATTTCCCTTTTTGGTAAGAGGCTGATACTGATGGTAAGCGCTTCCGTCTTCAAACTGAGTAGCTGCGATGTCCAGGATACGTTCTCTTGCACGTTCCGGGATCAGGTGTACGAAACCAAGAAGATCCTGGCAGGAATCACGGAATCCCATACCGCGGCCTGTGCCGGATTCGTAATAGGAAGCAGAACGGGACATATTGAAAGTTACCATACACTGGTACTGATTCCAGATATTGGCCATACGGTTTACATTTTCGTCCTTACTTTCTACATGGTAACGGGAGAGCAGCTTGGACCAGTAAGCATTCAGCTCTGCAAATGCTGCATCAACCTGCTGTGTTGTTTGGAACTGTTCCAGGATTTTGTGAGCCCCATCCTTGCGGATTACATTAGGAGCAAGGAACTTCTGATCCTGAGGATTTTCGCTGTAGCCAAGAACGAAAACCAGATCACGGGATTCTCCGGCGGAAAGTGTAAGATTAATCTGATGGCTTGCAATAGGGTACCAGCCGCTGGCTACGGAATTACCTGCTTTGTTTTTCTTTACAGCGTCAGGGAAAGCATTTCCGTTATTATGTCCTAGGAAAGCATCTCTACTTGTGTCATATCCGTCTACCGGACAGTTTACACTGAAGAAGCTGTAATGTTTGCGGCGTTCGCGGTACTCTGTTTTGTGATAAATTGTGCTGCCTTCGATTTCAACTTCACCAATACTTAAGTTTCGCTGGAAGTTTGTGCTGTCATCAACTGCATTCCAGAGACAGAACTCTACATAAGAAAAAAGAGAGAAAGTCTTGGGTTTGTCAGTGGTATTGGTAAGAGTCAGTTTATTGATTTCACAGGAAGTATTTACCGGTACAAAAGCCAGAAGATCAGCCTTTAATCCGTTTTTGGAAGAGAGAAAACGGCTGTATCCGATTCCGTGATGACATTCATAGGAATCCACAGGTGTTTTGGAAGGCATTGTACCTGGATTCCAGATATCTTCGCCATCATGGATGTAATAATATTTGCCGTTGGAATCTACCGGAATATTGTTGTAACGGTAGCGTGTGATGCGCAGAAGCTTGGCATCCTTATAAAAGCTGTAGCCTCCGCAGGTATTGGAAATCAGGGAGAAGAAATCCTGAGTTCCCAGATAGTTGATCCATGGAAGAGGGGTGTCAGGGGTAGTGATGACATATTCTTTTGCCTGGTCATCAAAATAACCGAATTTCATAAAAAATCCTCCTATTTGTTGTAGTGAGATATAACATGTTTACTGAAAATACAGAAAATTAAATCACGAAAACGAATAAGTTCAGAAAGGAACGACATGGAATCGTGAGATATTCTGCTGTTTTTCCTTAGTATAGCGGAATAAAATAAGAAAATCAACTGTTTTCAGGAAAAATAACTGTCCAAAATAATAGATGAATTTTCGTTAAAATGATGAAACTGATTTGTAATAAAAGGAAAAAATAGGATGGGAAAATTGTGCAACCATACGAAAATAGTAAATATTGCACAAAAATAGAAAATATTATCTTGAAAAATTGTGTGAGTAGTTATACAATAGATATAAATAAAAGCACGAAAACGATTACGAAAATTTTAGAAGGAAAGGAGTTACTGTTCACGGAGTGTATAGTGACAGATTGAGGCGTAAATATGGTTTCCATGAAAGAAATTGCAAAAAAATGTAATGTTTCTGTGGCAAGCGTAAGCAAAGCGCTGAACGGTTATTCAGATATCAGTGAAGAGACGAGGAAACTGATTTTGAAAACTGCCTCGGAAATGGGATATCTGCCCAATTCCTCTGCCAGAACATTAAAGACAAAGAGAAGCTACAATATTGGAGTTATGTTTGTAGATGAAGCACGCAGCGGACTTACCCATAATTATTTTAATCATGTGCTTGAAAGCTTTAAACGGACTGCAGAGGAGAGAGGTTATGATATTACCTTTACCAGCGGTAAAATCTCAGGACAGAAGTTAAGCTATTATGAACATTGTCGCTATAGAGGGGTAGACGGAGTGGTGATCGCCTGTGTTGACTTTTATACAGATGAAGTGCAGGAACTGATCCGCTCAGAGATTCCGGTGGTGACGATTGACCATGTTTTTGACGGGAATATTGCAGTGGTTTCCAACAACAGTCAGGGTATGGAGGAGCTGGTGAGCTATATCTACGAGCAGGGTCACAGAAAGATTGCCTATATCCACGGTGACAATACCTCTGTTACCAGGATGCGTCTCACCAGTTTTTACAGAACTGTGCAGAGATTGGGGGTTCAGATTCCGGATGAATATGTAAAAGAAAGCCCATACAGAGATGCAGACAGTGCAGCACGGACAACCGGTGAACTGCTGGAACTTCCGGATCCTCCTACCTGTATTATTTATCCGGATGATTATGCTGCTATTGGAGGAATTAACGAGATCAGAGAAAGAGGATTACGAATTCCTGATGATATTTCTATTGCAGGTTATGATGGAATTGATATTGCGAAAATTCTGGAGCCAAAGCTCACCACCCTTTGTCAGGACACAGCGGCAATTGGCAGGATAGCTGCGGAGAAGCTG
>NZ_JACOQG010000028.1:0-38994 GCF_014297245.1 Blautia difficilis
ATTGGGTAAATCATTATGATTTCATTGGTCCGTACCATCCTTTTGTCTTTTAGAGATGAGGTAAATCATTATGGTTTCATTGGACTGTACCATCCTTCTGTAATTTGGAAATAGGGTAAATCGTTAATACTTCATTGGACTGTACCTTCTTTAAATAAATTAATAAGTTTCAGATATAAAACGTTATTGGATTTAAAGCTTTAAGTTCTTGGTGGTCTGTACCTGCCTTTCATAAATTATAAGAATTGATTTAAAATAAATTATGCTGGTGGTCTGTACCTCACTTTCACATATTATAAATAAAATCTTATGTTTTCGGTGGTCTCACTCCTTTCAGTTTTTATTTTTTATCCCCTGTTGTTTTATGACCTTACTATATCAGATAACTCTGAATAAGTCAAGCATAAATTTGAAAAAATATAAAATAAAATACAAAAGACAAATAAGATAATATAAAATAAGAAATATTCTGAAAATACAAGCTCATCAGAAACTGTATAGAAAAAAATATCCGGGAAAAACTATTTCTATAAAAGTCTAATTTTATAGGAGGTTCTAAAATGTTACGTTATCTGCCTGTAAGAAGGGTTCACGCAAGACAAGTACTGGATTCCAGAGGAAATCCTACAGTTGAAGTAGAAGTTACGGTAGGAGAAGGCGTAATAGGGATAAATGGATATACGGGGAGAGCTATGGTGCCCTCCGGAGCTTCCACAGGAAAATTTGAAGCAGTTGAACTGCGGGATGGAGAAAAAGGAAATTATGGAGGATTAAGTGTTCACAGAGCAGTAGAAAATGTAAACACAAGACTGGCAGAAGCAATTTTGGGAGAAAATGCGCTGAATCAGAAATTCATTGATCGTAAGATTATTGAGACAGATGGAACGGATAATAAAAATAGTGTAGGAGCAAATGCTGCTTTGGGAGTATCTATGGCAGTGGCAAGGGCAGCGGCGGCAGCCTTGCGTATTCCTCTGTATCAGTATATGGGAGGATGTCATACAGGACGGATGCCGGTTCCTATGATGAATATTTTAAACGGGGGCAGGCATGCAGATAATACTGTGGATCTGCAGGAATTCATGATTATGCCTGCAGGTGCTCCAAATATGGAAGAAGCGATCCGGATGTGTGGAGAAATTTATCAGTGTCTAAAAATCATACTGAAACAGAAAAAACTTTCCACTGCTGTGGGAGATGAAGGCGGATTTGCTCCGGATCTGGAAGATTCTGAGAGTGTGCTGGAATTGATCATGGAGGCTGTGAAAAAGGCTGGGTATGAGCCGGGAAAGGATATCTATATTGCGATTGATGCAGCTGCCAGTGAATTATATGATAAGGATAGAAATGCATATGTTTTCCCAGGTGAAAGCTTAATGAAAGGAAAAGAGATTTTGCGGGATTCAGAGCAAATGATCGAATATTATGAGAAACTTCTGGATCAGTTTCCTATTGTATCTATTGAAGACGGGTTAGAAGAAGATGATTGGGAAGGATGGAAAAAACTTACGAAACGTCTGGGCGCAAGGGTTCAGCTGGTGGGGGATGACCTGTTTGTGACGAATATTAAGCGTCTGTCCTGCGGAATCAGACAGAAGGCAGCAAATGCAATTCTTGTGAAAGTAAATCAGATAGGAACGCTGTCTGAGGCTTTGGATGCAGTGGAAATGGCACAGAAATCAGGATATCGTGTGGTTATTTCACACAGATCAGGGGAGACGGAGGATTCCTTTATTGCAGATCTGGCAGTAGCCACAGGCGCAGGGCAGATAAAAACAGGGGCACCCTGCAGATCTGACAGAAATGCAAAATACAATCAGCTTCTTCGTATTCACGAAGAACTGGGAGAATTGGAAATTTATGAGAATCCTTTTGTATAAATAGAATAAGAGAAGGAAACCAGTAAGCAACTATCAGTGAACATGATAATACGGAAAATATTGAAAATTCAAGAATTGTAGTTGAAATCCGCTCTCAGCTATGTTAAAATATCTCCTAGTTGATTAGGAGGTGTAATGAAGTGAATGTTGTTAAGATTATTCTTGGTATTATTTTCTTAATAGATTGTATTGCTCTTACTATTGTAGTTCTGATGCAGGAGGGTAAGCAGCAGGGCCTTGGCGCTATTGCCGGAGCGGCAGAGACATACTGGGGCAAGAATAAGGGTCGTTCTATGGAGGGCGGACTTGTGAAGGCTACCACAGTTATGGGAATTTTGTTTTTCGTATTAGCTGTAGTGCTGAATATACTTGGTTAATGAGAGAATGAAAATGCGGCTGTTGCAGTAAGCATATCCTTGTTTGGATGTGTGCTTATGCGGCAGCCATTTTTTTACCCGAAGCAAGTAGCGAAGTGGATTGCGAATATCCGCTTGATTGTGAAAGTGCTGGAAAACAGTTGATTTTCAGATATGATGAAATAGATACAGAGGAGTAAAATGAACAGGAAAGACATAGATCGCAGAAAAAAATTTATTTTAGAGTTAATGGGGGATCCGGTTTACAAGCCTATGAGACTGCGCGAGCTGTCTTCTTTGCTGAGATTGTCCAGAGAAGAGAAAAGGGAATTATTTGATGTTCTGGATAGTTTGTGTGAGGATGGAAAAATAACTCAGGATAATAAGGGAAGATACTCCAGGATCACCGGAAAATGGAAAAAGAAAGAAAAGCATCTGAAAGGACATAAAGAAGAGAACAGAAATTGCAAAGAGCGCAGAGAAAAAGAGGGTAAAGACAGGAAGAAACCAGAAGGGATGCAGGCAGAGGGAATCTTTATCGGACATCCGAAGGGTTTTGGCTTTGTGGAGATCGAAGGACAGGAAGAGGATATTTTTATTCCGGAGGAAGACACAGGTACTGCTGTGAATCAGGATAAAGTCCGGATTATCATTAAAGATGAACAGCGAGAGGGAAAACGCCGTGAGGGCATAGTAGTGGAAGTCCTGGAGAGAGGGATGGAGCAGATTGTAGGTACTTATCAGCTTAATAGAGATTTTGGCTTTGTGATCAGTGATAATCCCAAATTTTCAAAGGATATTTATATTTCAAGGAAAAATTCACTGGGAGCAAAAAATGGTGATAAGGTAATTGCCGTTGTAACAGATTACGGTTCCAAAAACAGAAAACCGGAAGGAAAGATCAAGGAAAATCTGGGAAATATCCGTACACCGGGGACAGATATTCTGGCAATTGTGAAAAGCTTTGGAATCCCTGCTGAATTTCCCGAAAAAGTAATAAAACAGGCACAGAGAGTGCCGGATCATGTGCTTGATGCAGACCGTGACGGACGTCTGGATCTGACCCATCTGCAGACCGTAACTATTGACGGTGAGGATGCAAAGGATCTGGATGATGCTATTTCTCTCAGCAAGGAAGGGGAGATTTATCATCTGGGTGTGCATATTGCAGATGTAAGTAATTATGTACAGTACAATAGTGCTCTGGACAGAGAGGCGTTAAAGAGAGGAACCAGTGTATATTTGGCAGATAGAGTTGTACCAATGCTTCCGGAGAGACTTTCCAATGGGATCTGTTCTCTGAATCAGGGTGAGGACAGGCTTGCATTAAGCTGCCTTATGGATATTAATGCACAGGGAAAAGTGGTGGCTCATCAGATTGTGGAAACAGTGATCAATGTAGATGAGCGTATGTGCTATACAGATGTGAAAAATATTCTGGAGGATACAGATCAGGATGCAAAAAAACGCTATGAGAAGCTGCTTCCCATGTTTTTCCTGATGAAGGAATTGTCAGAGAAACTGCGCAGCAGTCGTCATCACAGAGGTTCTATTGACTTTGATTTTCCAGAGAGTAAGATCATATTAAATGAGGCGGGAAAGGCAATTGATGTGAAGCCTTATGAAGCCAATGTAGCTACAAGGATTATAGAGGATTTTATGTTAATGGCTAATGAGACAGTGGCTCAGGAATACTGCACAGAAGAAATTCCATTTGTATACAGAACCCATGACAATCCGGACCCCGAAAAGATAGAGAGTCTTTTGACTTTGCTTCATAATCAGGGGGTAAAGATTCAGAAGGCCAGAGAGGAAATCACTCCTAAGGAAATCCAGAATATTATAGAGAGCATTGAGGGACTTCCCAATGAACCGATGATCAGTCGATTGGTGCTGCGTTCCATGAAGCAGGCAAAATATACCACAGAATGCAGTGGACATTTTGGCCTGGCAGCCAAATATTATTGCCATTTTACATCACCGATCAGACGATATCCTGATCTTCAGATTCACAGGATCATTAAGGACAATCTCAGAGGAAGGCTGCTGCGCGAAGGCAGAACAGAGCATTACCGGGAAATATTGGATGAAGTGGCAAGACAGTCCAGTGTATGTGAGAGACGAGCTGATGAGGCGGAGAGAGAATCTGATAAACTGAAGAAAGCAGAGTATATGTCTTATCATATCGGAGAAAAATTTGAAGGAATCATTTCCGGAGTGACTGGATGGGGATTTTATGTGGAACTTGCCAATACTGTGGAGGGACTGGTTCATGTGAATACACTGAGGGATGATTATTATACTTTTGATCAGGAAAGCTATGAACTTAGAGGAGATATGACAAAAAAGGTGTATAAGCTGGGAGACAAGGTGTGTGTCCGCGTGGAGGATGCAGATAAGCTTCTTAAGACGGTGGATTTTGTGCTGGCAGATTAAGAGTAGCTGTGGAAAGGAAGAGATTGACAGATGGCTAAGACAAAAGGAATCAAGCTGATCGCAAATAATAAAAAAGCATTTCATGATTATTTTATAGAAGATACTTATGAGACAGGAATTGCACTGGCAGGAACAGAGGTGAAATCTCTGCGAATGGGAAAATGCAGTATCAAGGAGTCCTTTATCCGTGTAGAGAGAGGAGAAGTGTTTATCTATGGTATGCATATCAGCCCTTATGAGAAAGGAAATATTTTTAATAAGGATCCGCTGAGAGTGCGGAAACTTCTCCTTCACAGATATGAGATCAATAAGATTGAAGCGAAGCTGAAGGAAAAGGGATTGACGCTGGTTCCTCTGAAGGTTTATTTTAAAGATAGCCTGGTGAAGGTTGAGATAGGCGTGGCAAGAGGTAAGAAACTTTATGATAAGAGACAGGATATTGCGAAAAAAGACCAGAGAAGAGAGGCAGAACGCGATTTTAAAGTAAGAAATCTGTAGTAAGAAAACTTTTTGTTTGAGAGTAATGTCCGGCAAAGTAAATAGTTTGTTATGGAAGACAATAACTCTGAAAATTATATGAAATCAGAAGCACTTTGGTTGACAAGTTATAGAGACTCTGTAATAATAAGAAATTGAAATTCAGCTTTGAATCTGGATATTTCAGATACAGGAGGGAATATATTATGAAGAAACGATTTTTGATACTTGCAGGAGTACTGGCACTGACAGTGGCAGTATCCGGCTGTGGAAAGAAAAAAGATACAGATGTGCAACCTGTTGCAGCAAGTGCCACTCCTACACCTGAGGTTACTAAGGCAGCAGAAATTGTGGATATGAAGCAGTCTACAGAGGAAGAGATTGCCAATATTATGGGCGAGGAATCAGCAACTGCTTCCAAAGTTATTTTTGTGAATAACATGGGAAGTGATATTTCTTCTGTTTATATCAGGAAACATGGGGAGGATGAGGATGATTCTGATGATGATACCTGGGGCAGTGACCTGGTGGATGGAAAATTCACATTAAAGGATAAGGACAAAGCGTTGTATTATTTTTCGCCGAATGCAACGGAAGACATCACTAAGAATACTGCTTCTTATGATATTCGTGTAGGATTCTCTGATGAAGATAAGAATGAGTGCTTTTTCCGGGATATTCCCCTGGGTACTATTTCACAGATCACTCTCTGTATGAGTGGCACAGATGAGGATGCTATTCCTTATGCAAAATATCTGACAGGAAGTACCAAGAGGGAAATTTCAACTTTAAATGATGTAAAGAAGCGTCTGGGAATGATCGATGATTCTGATTCAACGGATGATCAAAATACCAATTCAGATAACAGTGATAATTCGTCACAGAACACAGATTCTGATTCAAATAGTAATGCAGATAACAGCAGCAATACAGATGACAGCAACAGTGGAAGCAACAGTAACAGCGGAGATGACAATAACGGAGGCAATGATAATAGCGGTGGAGATGATATGATTTCTACTGCAAAGCAGTATGTGGGCCAGTCTATTGATGCACTGCAGAGTGCTTGTGGCTCTCCTCAGGGCAGCAGTTATGAGACAGATCCTGAAACCGGAAAGACAGGCTTCTATTATTACAGTAATTTTACAGTTTCTACCACAGTTGATGAAAATGGTAATGAAATTGTTGCTAATATATGGTAAAATAAAAGTATCATAAAATGAACTTTAGGAGAAAACAATATGAAGCGTGTATTATTAAAATTGAGCGGGGAAGCTCTTGCCGGTGAAAAAAAGACAGGATTTGATGAGGCTACAGTTATTGAGGTTGCCAAACAGATCCGTGAGATTTCCAAAGAAGGTTTGGAAATCGGGATTGTGATCGGTGGCGGAAATTTCTGGAGAGGACGTACCAGCGAGACGATCGACAGAAATAAGGCAGACCAGATCGGAATGCTTGCTACAGTGATGAACTGCATTTATGTGTCAGATATCTGCAGATACCTGGGAATGAAGACACAGATTTATACACCTTTTGTCTGTGGTGCATTTACAGATTTGTATTCCAAAGATGCAGTGGAGGAGAGCTTTGCACAGGGTAAGATCGTATTCTTTGCAGGCGGAACAGGACATCCGTATTTCTCCACAGATACAGCAACAGTTCTTCGCGCAGTGGAGATTGAGGCAGAGGCGATTCTTCTGGCAAAAGCAGTAGATGGAATTTACGACAGTGATCCTAAGACCAATCCTAATGCAGTGAAATATGATGAGATTTCCATTGAAGAAGTAGTAGCCAAAAAGTTGGCAGCTATGGATCTGACAGCTTCCATTATGTGTATGGAGCAGAAAATGCCAATGCTGGTATTTGCACTGGATGAGAAGGACAGTATTATTAATACCGTTCACGGCAAATTCACAGGTACAAAGGTAACTGTCTGATCCGAAAGGATGGGAATGCAGAGCAGTTAGACAATTTATAAAACAACAGGAGAAGGAGACAAACCTAATGGATGAAAGAATTCAGAAATATGAAGAAAAAATGAAAAAGACACTGACGAATCTTGAGAGCGAGCTGGCAACAATTCGTGCAGGAAGGGCAAATCCCCATATTCTCGATAAACTGACTGTAGATTATTATGGAGCACCTACACCTCTGCAGCAGGTGGCGAATGTGACAGTTCCGGAGGCACGTATGATTCAGATCCAGCCTTGGGAATCCAGCCTGATCAAAGGAATTGAAAAAGCAATTCTTGTATCTGATCTGGGACTGAATCCCAGCAACGATGGTAAAGTGATCCGTCTTGTTTTCCCAGAGCTTACAGAGGAACGCCGTAAGGAGCTGGTAAAGGATGTCAAGAAGAAAGGTGAGGCTGCCAAGGTTGCAGTCCGCAATATCCGTCGTGATGCCAATGATGCATATAAGAAGCTTGCAAAACAGGATGTATCTGAGGATGAGGTCAAGGAGCTGGAAGATAAGATCCAGAAGAGCACTGATAAATATATTAAAGAGGTTGATGCAGCGGTAGATGCCAAGAGCAAAGAAATCATGACTGTATAAAAAGTAAAGGGAGCTCCATTATGCGGGCTCTCTTTTAAGCTTGCAGATGGTGTCTGCGAGAGCAGCATGGTTTGTACACAGCATATAATGAACATAAGAAATGAGGAAAAAATATGAATGTACCGAATCATATAGCCATTATACTGGATGGTAACGGACGTTGGGCGAAAGCAAAAGGGATGCCCAGAAGCTATGGACATATGAAGGGCTGCGCGAATCTGGAAACAGTCTGTGATTATATGAAAGAGCTGGGAGTAAAATATGTTACAGTTTATGCATTTTCAACAGAAAACTGGAAACGGTCCAAAGAAGAAGTGGATGGTCTGATGAAGCTGTTCCGCAGTTATCTAAAGAAATGCATTAAACTTGCTGATAAGAATAAAATGCGTGTTCGTGTAATTGGAGAAATTTCAGCATTTGATCAGGATATTCAGGACAGCATTGAAAAACTGGAGGAGTATTCACAAAAATATGATGAAATTTATTTCCAGATTGCATTGAACTACGGAAGTAGAGATGAGATTATCCGGGGAGTGCGAAAGCTTGCTCAGGATGCAGCTGATGGCAGGATAAATCCCCAGGAAATAGATGAAAAAGTATTCGGAAATTATCTTGATACAGCAGGGATTCCTGATCCTGACCTTATGATCCGCACCAGTGGGGAGCTTCGTCTTTCCAATTTTCTGTTATGGCAGATGGCATATACAGAGTTTTATTTTACAGATGTGGCATGGCCTGATTTTAATAAAGCAGAGTTGGTGAAGGCAATTGAAAAGTATAATCAGAGAGACAGAAGATACGGTGGAGTGAAGGAGGAAGCATAAATGTTTAAGACAAGACTCTTAAGTGGAATCCTGCTGGTGATCATTGCGCTTGCAACAATTATCAGTGGTGGATATATACTGTTTTTTACTTTGCTTGTAGTTTCTCTGATTGGTATGTCAGAATTATACAAGGCAATGAAGGTGCAGAATGAAAAAAATTATCTGTTGGCTGCGGCCGGATATGCAGGAGCTGTCTTGTATTATGTTGCTGTTTTGCTCGATTTTCAGAGATATGGGGTGCTGGCAATTATTTTTGGCCTGGTATTGATCATGTTTGTGTATGTATTTACTTATCCGGAATATGAGGCAAAGCAGGTTATGCCGGCATTGTTTGGAATCGTTTATGTGGCAGTAATGCTGTCATTCATTTATCTGACCAGATGTCTGCAGGGAGGAAAATTCCATGTATGGCTGATCTTTTTGTGTTCCTGGGGGTGTGATACCTGCGCTTATTGTGTGGGAATGCTTATTGGAAAACATAAAATGGCACCTGTGCTCAGTCCGAAAAAATCTATAGAAGGAGCAGTGGGGGGTGTGGCAGGAGCTACACTTCTGGGTGTAGCCTATGCTGCGGCAACTCAGGGACCAATGGTTCAATATGCAGTTATCTGTGCAGTGGGAGCATTGATCTCCATGGTAGGAGACCTGGCGGCATCTGCAATTAAAAGAAATCAGGGCATTAAAGATTACGGCAAATTAATTCCCGGACATGGAGGAATTTTGGATCGTTTTGACAGTGTGATTTTTACAGCTCCTGTAATTTACTTTTTGTCACTGATTATGATCACAGCGTAGGATCGTGAATATCCATTTGATAATATAATTATAACAGAAGGGATCAAGATGAAAAAAATAGCAATTTTAGGTTCTACCGGTTCCATTGGAACTCAGACCCTGGATGTAGTCCGGGCCAATGATGATCTGGAGATTGTGGGACTTTCAGCAGGAAATAATATTGATAAATTGGAAGAGCAGATCCGTGAATTTCATCCCAGACTGGCAGCTGTCTGGAATGAAGATGCAGCCGGAGATCTGGCAGTAAGAGTACAGGATCTGGATGTGAAAATTGTAAGCAGTATGGATGGTTTGCTGGAACTGGCAAGAATGGAGGAAGCAGATATTCTGGTGACTGCTATTGTGGGAATGATCGGGATCAGACCGACTATGGAGGCAATCAGGGCAGGTAAGGATATTGCTTTGGCAAATAAAGAAACACTGGTGACTGCCGGACATCTGATCATGCCACTGGCCAGAAAAATGAATGTTCAGATCCTTCCGGTGGACAGTGAACACAGTGCTATTTTTCAAGCTATTCACGGAGAGAAAAAGGAACAGATCCATAAGCTTCTGATCACAGCATCCGGAGGTCCTTTCAGGGGAAGGAAAACAGCAGAACTGAGGAAGGTTACGTTGGAAGATACGCTGAAGCATCCAAACTGGGTGATGGGACAGAAAATTACGGTAGATTCTGCAACTCTGGTAAATAAAGGACTTGAAGTAATGGAGGCCAGATGGCTTTTTGATGTGGACCTGGATCATATTCAGGTAGTGGTTCAGCCTCAAAGTATTATCCACTCTATGGTGGAATTTGAGGATGGAGCTGTAATAGCTCAGCTGGGAACACCGGATATGAGGCTGCCTATTCAGTATGCCCTGTGTTATCCGGACCGAAGATACCTGGCAGGGGACAGACTGGATTTCAGAACGCTGAAGCAGATTACTTTTGAAGAACCGGATATGGAAACATTTCAGGGGCTTCCGATGGCAATAGAAGCTGCTGGGAAAGGCGGAAGTATGCCTACTGTATTCAATGCTGCCAATGAACTGGCAGTAAAGAAATTCCTGCAGAGAAAAATAGGATTTCTGGATATATATGATATTATCGGGCAGTCTATGGAGAGACATACCCTGGTGAAGGAGCCGGATCTGGATCAGATCCTGGAGATTGAGAAGGAAACCTATCAGTGGATCGAAAGCAGGTGGTAATTTGAAAATAATTATTGCGATTATTATATTTAGTGGTATTATCCTTTTTCATGAGTTAGGACATTTTCTTCTGGCAAAGAAAAATGGAATCATTGTAACAGAATTTTCTCTGGGAATGGGTCCAAGACTTTTGAGTAAGGAATACAAAGGAACCAGATATTCTCTCAAGCTTTTGCCTATAGGTGGTTCCTGCGCAATGCTTGGGGAGGATACAGATGAAGAGGATGCACCTGGAACTTTTAATCATGCATCTGTGTGGGGCAGGATTGCAGTTGTGGCTGCAGGTCCGGTGTTTAATTTTATACTGGCATTTGTACTGTCTGTGATTATTGTGGGAGTGGTAGGCTATGAACCATCCACAGTCCTTTCTGTAAAGGAAGGATCTGCAGCAGAAGCGGCAGGATTGAAAAAGGGAGATGTGATCACCAGTTATCAGGGATACCATATTGATCTGGGGAAAGATCTTTATGTATATTCTTATATGAATGAATTAAAAGAAGGGGATACTGTAAATCTGACAGTAAAGCGTGATGGCGAAAAGAAGGAAATTTCCTATAAGGCTGACACGAATGTGAGATATCTGCTGGGATGCAATTTTACGGGAGATGACAGTGCACCTATGACCGTGGAATCTGTAATGGCTGGAATGCCATTGGAGGAGGCCGGTGTACAGGCGGGAGATGTGATCACTTCTATTAATGGCGTAAGGATCAGTACCAGCCAGGAATATCAGGATTATATCAGGAAACATCCGCTGGATGGCAGTCCGGTGAAGATCACCTGGAAACATGAAGGGCTGGAATATGATGATACAATCACCCCGAAGGAATACAGGACAGCGGATTCAGGATTTTCTTATAATATATACTGTGAGAAGGCAAAGGGGCTGGACGTGATCCGTTACGGGGCAGTTGAGGTGAAATATATGATCCGTACCACCATTCTCAGCCTTAAGGAATTGTGCAGCGGAAAGTTTGGTCTGAAGGATCTGAGTGGACCTGTAGGTGTGGTAGATGCAATTGGTACTACTTATGAGGAAAGCAGAAGTGAGGGAAGCGTAATGCTGTGGATGAATCTCCTGAATATGGCGGTTCTTCTTTCTGCCAATCTGGGCGTAATGAATTTGCTTCCTTTTCCGGCACTTGATGGTGGCAGGATGGTATTTCTTGTCATTGAGGCAATCCGCAGAAAACCTGTCAACAGACGGATCGAGGGAACAATACATTTTGCCGGACTTATGCTTTTGATGGTACTGATGGTTGTGGTAATGTATAATGATATTGTAAGGATATTCTAAGTTTGGATGCAAAGTGGATTAAAAATGTCCGATGGAATCCGGCAAGGATTTTATATCCTATATAAGGAGCGGGAACAATGGTAAAAATGCAACTTCATGAGAACTGGCAGTTGTGCAATGTGAAAGAGCAGGAATGGGTTCCGGCACAGGTGCCGGGAGATATTTATATGGCTCTTCTTCAGGCTGGAAAAATGGAAGATCCATTCTGGGAAGATAACGAATATCAGGCGAAGGCACTGATGGAGGAAGATTACGAATATAAAACCGTATTTATATATGACGAAACAGAATTTGAAAACTGTCAGGAAATAATCCTGAGATTTGACGGAATTGATACGATTGGGGATATTTATCTGAATGAGTGCTGTCTGGGAAGAGTAGAAAGTATGCACAGAGTCTGGGAGTTTCCTGTGAAGGAGATTCTGGAAAAAGGAGAAAATACTCTTCGTGTCATTATCAGATCTCCTCTGAAATTTATGGCAGCAGCTTACGAGAAATATAAAACACATGGAAATGAAGATACAGTGGAAGGATTTATGCATCTGCGCAAGGCACACTATATGTGCGGCTGGGACTGGGGTGCCTGCCTGCCGGATGGAGGCATTTTTCGCCCTGTAACACTTCTGGGAGTAGAACATGCCAGACTGGACAACGTGTATATCCGTCAGATCCATGAAGAGGGAAAGGTGCTGCTGATACCGGAAGTTGATGTGGAGACAATGGATGAAGCTGAGGAAGATAACTGTGAAAAAGCAGGAAAATCAGAGCAGAGTCAGTTACTGGAATATGAAATCACAGTTACGGAACCTGATGGAACAAAGACTACATGGGAAGGGTCTCCAGATGAAATTGAGATTGACAACCCGAAGCTCTGGTGGCCCAATGGATTAGGAGAACAGCCTTTATATCAGGTGGAAGTGAATCTGAAAGCAGGAAATCAGATTGTAGATACCTGGTGCAGAAAGATTGGTCTTCGAACCATGACCATGCATATAGAAAAGGATCAGTGGGGAGAAAGCTTTGCCCATGAAGTAAATGGACATCAGATATTTGCCATGGGTGCTGATTATATTCCGGAAGACAATTTACTTCAGCGGACATCCAGGGAACGTACCAGAGAATTGCTCCTTCAGTGTAAAAGAGCAAATTTCAATACTGTCCGTGTGTGGGGAGGCGGCTATTATCCGGAGGACTGGTTCTATGATATCTGTGATGAACTGGGACTGATGGTATGGCAGGATTTTATGTTTGCCTGCTCAATGTATGAGCTTACACCGGAATTTGAGGCTAACATCCGACAGGAATTTATTGATAATATCAAACGTCTCCGTCATCATGCATCCCTGTCATTATGGTGCGGCAACAATGAGATGGAGACCTTTACACAGGAGGGAACCTGGGTAACAAAGCCGTCAGAGGTGAGAGACTATCTGTTTATGTATGAACGGATTATCCCTGAAATTTTACGGGAATATGATCCGGAAACTTTCTACTGGCCGGCTAGCCCGTCTTCAGGCGGATCCTTTGATAATCCCAATGATCCTAACCGCGGAGATGTACATTACTGGGAGGTATGGCATGGGAATAAGCCTTTTGCGGAATACAGGAAATATTTCTTCAGATATGCATCAGAGTTTGGATTTCAGGCTTTTCCTTCTGTAAAAACACTGGAAACCGTTACAGATGATCCAAGGGAATTGAATCCATTTTCCTATGTGATGGAAAAACATCAGAGAAATTATGGAGGAAATGGAAAAATTGCCAAATATATGCAGGCTGCATATCGCTATCCTGAGAATTTCAGCGATTTTGTTTATGCGTCCCAGCTTCTCCAGGCAGACGGAATCCGTTATGGAGTGGAGCATTACAGACGAAATCGTGGACGGTGTATGGGTGCTATTTACTGGCAGCTGAATGACTGTTGGCCGGTAATCTCCTGGTCATCTGTTGATTATTATGGTCGCTGGAAGGCATTACATTATTATGCAAAGCGTTTCTTTGCTCCGGTGATGCTTTCCTGTGAGGAACAGAGCTGGATGACAGTAGAGGCGGATATGAATCGTCAGCATTTTGAATTTGAAAAATCTATCCGTCTGAATGTGACAAATGAAACTCTCGCAGACCGTAGGGTTCTTGTGAAATGGGAAGTGAGAAAGGCAGATGCCACAGTGCTTATGGAAGAGAAACAGTGGGTAGAGGTACCTGCTTTGTCTGCAGTATGGCTGGATAAGGTGGAACTTCCACAGATTGACTGTTTTAATGAATATGTAAGTTTTGAGGCATGGGAGGATGATCAGGTGATCTCTCAGGGAACTGTTATTTTCTCTTATCCTAAATATTTCCATTATCTGGATCCAAAGCTGAAAGTGAGGACAGAGGGAGATGAGATTATCGTGAATGCTTCTGCCTATGCAAAGAGTGTGGAGATTCTTAATGATACAGAAGATTTAATTCTGGAGGATAATTATTTTGATATGAACGCCGGAGAGCGACGGATAAAGATTCTTCAGGGAAAACCGGAAGGACTTCGAGTACGGAGTGTGTATAATATCTAAGAAAAAGAAAAACTGTCATAAGCACATATTATAGGGCTTATGACAGTTCTTTAATATTCTGAGAGACAAAGCCTGAAAGCATTATTTCTCAATTTTTTCCATAGAATCCTTTGCATTCTGTAAAACAGTGTCAAATGCAATGGCAGCTTTGTTGTACTCTTCATCACTTTCGATATTGGAAAGAACCGGGTCTCCAGATTCTGTGCGGGCAAAGGTATAGAGATATACTTCACCGCTCTCATTCTGACCGTTCTCATCTAATGGAAGAAGGGCAATATATTCTTTGGCATCTACCGGGAAAATAGTAAGGATCGCACATTCTACCTCTGTATCATCGTCCAGGGTAAGGGTGATGGTGCGTCTGTCTTCGATATCCTGGCAGTTTCCTTCTGGGTTGCTGCAACCGCTGCAGGAAGCGCAGTCACTGGGGGAACATCCGCCGGTTGTAAATTCTTCTGTCATGGTTTTAATCCTCATTCTTTCTTTTATAAATGTTCAGAACTGTGACTGTAATAGAAAACACAGTTTTGTTTCTTAATGGTATCCTGATGATTCAAGACTCTTACAGAAGTCTGAATATTAGTATTGTACCAGAAACGGAAGTCAAATGCAATTTTTTTATGGTTCACGAGAATTATGATCGCGGAATTATATAAGATGTGTTATAATGAACGGAAGAGAATGATTTGTTCAGAAATTTTGAGATATAGGAGTGGAAATTTATGAAATTTATTTCCTGGAATGTGAATGGAATTCGTGCCTGCATCGGCAAGGGCTTTGAAGAAAGCTTTCGTTTGCTGGATGCAGATATTTTCTGTCTGCAGGAGACCAAGTGTCAGCAAGGACAGGTAAAGCTTGATCTGCCGGGATATTATCAATATTGGAATTATGCCAACAGACGGGGATATTCCGGTACAGCTGTATTTACAAAAAAGGAGCCATTATCTGTAGCTTACGGACTGGGAATCGAAGAGCATGATAAAGAAGGCAGAGTGATTACTCTGGAGTTTGAGGACTTTTATTTTATTACGGTATATACCCCTAATTCCCAGAGTGAGCTGAGACGTCTGGAATATCGTATGCAGTGGGAAAAGGATTTCCTGGCATATCTTCTGAGACTTCAGGAGAAAAAGCCAGTGATCTGCTGTGGAGATATGAACGTGGCACATCAGGAGATCGACCTGAAAAATCCAAAAACCAATCATAAAAACGCAGGCTTTACGGATGAAGAGAGAGCATGTTTTGACAGAATGCTGGAAAGTGGGTTTATTGATACTTTCCGATATTTTTATCCGGATCAGGAGGGAATCTATTCCTGGTGGTCTTATCGGTTCAGAGCAAGAGAAAAGAATGCAGGATGGAGAATTGACTATTTTATTACCTCGCCGGCACTAAAAGACAGATTAGAAGATGCCAGGATCCATACAGAAATTATGGGGTCTGATCACTGTCCGGTAGAATTGAAAATTAAGGATTGAGAACAGGCATTATATTAAAAACAGGGGAGGACATTGAAGAATGGCTGACAGCAGAAGATATAAGACAGAGAAGGGAATGCCTTTGCTGCCAGGGGTGAACAGACTGGAAAGAGGATATAATTTTACAGTGGAGGTTCCTGAAGGAAAGAATGCTTCTCTGGTCCTCTATAAAAGAAGGTCAAAGAAACCCTGTATGGAGATTCCGTTTACCAGTGAGAATAAGGCAGGGGAGGTGTATTCTCTTTTTCTGCCGGATTTTTTGCCGGAGGGATATGAATATAATTTTTTATTGGATGGACAGGTGTATATAGATCCATGGACTTATGGGATTTCAGGGAGAGAGCGTTTTGGGGCAGAGACAGATCCTGAAGATCATAAAGTACACTGCACTTTCTGGAACTCGGGAGACTATGACTGGGAAGGGGATCAGTGCCTTAATATTCCTTATCATGAAATGATACTTTATAAGCTTCATGTGAGAGGCTATACCAAAGCCAACAGCCAGATTAAGGGAAAAAAAGGAACCTTTCAGGCATTGGAAGAAATGATTCCTTACTGGCAGGAACTGGGGATTAATGCAATAGAGATGATGCCGGTATATGAGTTTATGGAGACTGTACCGGAAAAGTATTCTGCCGGCAGTATGGTATCAGAGAAAAAAGTTGATAAAAAGGTGAATTATTGGGGATATACAGCAGGGTATTATATGGCACCAAAGCGTTCGTACAGTGCAACGAATGATCCGGCACAGGAGTTCAGGCATTTGATAAAGGCAATGCATAAAGCCGGAATTGCCTGCATCCTGGAGATGTATTTTCCGGCAGGAACAAACCCGTTTCTGGCCCTTCGGGCATTACAGTCCTGGAAACTGAATTTTCATGTAGATGGATTTCATGTGCTGGGAGATGGAGCACCGGTACAGCTTTTGATGCAGGATGGTATTCTCAGTGACAGTAAGCTGATGTTCCACGGATTTGATGAACGGGATATCCGGGGAAAGAAAGAACCAGCCCATAAATGTGTGGCTGAGTATAATCCCGGATTTCTCCAGGATATGCGCCGTTTCCTGAAAAGTGACGAGGAGATGGTAGAAGGAGCTGCCTGGCATGTGAGGAGAAATCCGGACAGATATGCAGTGATCAACTATATGGCCTGTCAGGATGGATTTACCCTGAATGATATGGTGACTTATAATTATCGTCATAATGAGGCTAACTATGAGAACAATCAGGATGGCAGCAGCTATAATTATTCCTGGAACTGTGGAGTAGAAGGTCCTACACGTAAGATGAATATCCGGCAGCTTAGAGAACAACAGCTTCGAAATGCTTTTCTCATGGTATTGCTCAGCCAGGGGGTTCCTATGATCTATGGAGGAGATGAGATCGGTAATTCCCAGAATGGAAATAATAATGCTTATTGTCAGGACAATTCCATAGGCTGGATCGACTGGAAGGGGCTCAAAAAGAATGAGAGTCTTCTGGAATTTGTAAAGGCAGTGATCGCTTTCCGAAAGGAACATCCCATTCTCCATACACCCGGAGAATTACGTGGAGTGGACTACCAGACCAGAGGCCTGCCGGATGTATCTGTACATGGGGAAAGGGCATGGTTCCTGAATTCTGAGAATACTTCCAGACTTCTGGGAATTATGTATTACGGTGCTTATGCCAGAAAGAAAGATGGAACTTATGATGATTCTGTCTATATTGCATATAATTTCCATTGGGAAAACAGAAGTGTGGCACTTCCCAACCTGCCGGGAAAGGGCTGCTGGAAAAAAGTAATTGATACAAGTATGCTAAAGACCAATGGATTTTGCAATGATGGCGAGAAATATAGCAGGAAGCTGGAGATTGCACCCCGTACCATCGTAGTGCTTCTGGCAAAACAGGAGGGAGAGAAAAATGCACCCATGGCTGCACTTTAAGACAATCACCAGACATAAGCTTTTGGTGATGCGTTACTGTTTTCGTATCGGGCTTTATAAACAGGGACTGCTTCATGATCTGTCAAAATATGAGCCTGTGGAGTTTTTGGTTGGATGTAAGTATTATCAGGGGGATAGAAGCCCCAATAATGCAGAGAGGGAAGCTACAGGCATTTCACGATCCTGGCTTCACCATAAGGGAAGAAACAAGCATCATTTTGAATATTGGGTAGATTATGTACCGGGAGATGAACATATTATTAATGGCGTTCCTATGCCCCGTAAATATGTTGCCGAGATGGTGATGGATCGAATCAGTGCTTCCCGGAATTATCTAGGGGATAAATATGACCATACACAGCCTTTGAGTTATTTCCTGAAAAGTAAAGAAAGACTTTGGTTTATCCATCCGGACACAAAGAGAGATTTGGAGGCTCTTTTGCGAATCCTTAACGATCATGGAGAAGAGGTTCTGCTTTCTTATATTAAGAATGTCTATTTGAAAAAAGGAAAAAAACGTGGGAAGATAAAGTAAAAACAGTATAAAAAATGAGACAGGTGCAGTGTAGTGGTTCTTTCTGAACTTTGGGTATAGCGTATAAAACATTAGCTGGCGTCAGCAATATGTTCATAAGGAGGAACTTTATATGGAGCGTTTTCGACAGCGATATGGGATCGCTCTGACGAAAAAGAAATTGCAGGAGATCATCTTGATGCTAATGGCCTGGGAAGCGGTGTTTGCCTTTTCCTATCTGGGATACATTGAGCTTCCGGCCATTTCCACCACCACGTTGCACATTCTGGTGATTGTGGCGGCTATGATACTGGGGGCACAGGGGAGTGTGCCGGTGGTATGCGTTTTTGCGGTCACGTCCATGTGGAACGGCACCTACAGCCTGTCCCAGCTCGACCGGATATTTTCTCCCTTTGCCAGCGGAATGCCCCTTGGCTCCATAATGCTGGCATTTGCCCGCGTGCTGTTTGCGGCGGGAGCCGGTTGGCTCTTTGACCTTTATTTTCGGAAGCCTCGCAGGTATGTCTATCTGGGCATTGCGGGGATTGCGGCTACCAGCACCTTTCTTCATGGGCTGTGCGTTTTTGCCGCGTTATATTGCAGCTTCCCTATGCTGCGGCATCCATTGGGTTCTGACTAGGAAGTCGATGAAAAACAGATTGTCGCAGCTATGCGACTGTCCTCCGGCAATGGAAGAGTCCGGAAACCGGAAGCAGCTGATCTATTCAGAAACCGTTGCGGTAGTGGTGGGCATTCTGTGCATCCTGTTTCTGCGAAAGGCCATCTTCAAGGAGCTGTACCTGCAAGGCATAGATGTCAGCGAAAGCCTGCACCAAAATATCACCGCCTTTTTGCTGCAAACGCTGGTGGCTCTGTTGGCGCTCTTTAGTGTTGTCAGCGTTCTGATCCAATGGATTGCGGCGGCCTGGTCCGGGACGAAGGTGGGGACGCTGAGTATTTCCTCCGGGTGCGCCTTTGCCGGCGACCATCCGGATTTTTCCGTAGAGCAGCTTACCAAGGCAGCAGATTTGTCCATGTATGCCCAGAAACAGGAATATTACCGGGCAAAGAAACTGTCTTCCGGCACACCCGTCCCTAGTGGGAACGGGGAGCGTTCATAAAAAGAAAAGGGATTTCTGCCATCCGGACAATCAGTTGCCGGGAGCAGAAATCCCTTTTTTCGTACCCGGCGAGGGCACGTTCTCTACTCGATTACTGTCCGATGTGGCAATTCAATCAAAAAAAGCAGTGCGGCCATAACATGCCACCGAAAATTGCGGCTGCTTATAGGAGAAAAACGATGGGGTTGCAGAACGAACGCTGAGATGAAAGGGGATATATTGCTGGTTACCGGGGGAATGCTTTTATTTGGTGCATGGTTTTGTTTCTTTGCAAAAGACATATGACCAACATATTATGATGCCAACAAGATAAATTATGTTTCACAGGGAATTTTTAGAATACATCTAGTTGGTTTATCTTTTAACAATGGAAATTGGATATACATCTGCACAACTTTAAAAATATGGACACTTGCAACGGTTGTTCTATATCCTCTTGCAGGTATTATAATAATCAATTGTTTCAATATAGCTTTATGGGATATTTTGAATAAAATTTTCTTAATTATGATATTAGGTGGTATGGTAATTTCGATTTACATTATCGGGAAAAAATACGAATAATTAAATTACCTGTTATCGTTGTGGATAGTACTAATTTACAACATTCTTCATGGGAAATATGGAATGATGCAGAAGAGGTTGTGTTAAGAGAATTAGTGTACATTTAAAACGTGGAAAGCTCCTTCGAGGCTTTTTGCTGATTATAAAGAAAGTATATAGAAAATGCATTAATCATATGGTATGATTTGAACAAAAGATAGAATCTTATGAAGTAAGAAGAATATTTTTGAGGAACGCAACTTAGAAGTTTCTGAATTAAGTTAATCGTGCCATATGGCTTGATTATAAAAGCAAAGATAAAAACGCAACGTACATCTTTGATGTGCCAGAGCCGGTAGGTAGCCCGGCCGTCCTATATAAATAGGGTAAGTAACCTGCCCCTCCGGGTTGTCCATTCTTTGTTCAATCAATTTTAGGAGGGATTCTTATGGACAAAGTAAATGGAAAGCTGACAGTATTTTTTGAGGAGCCGTTTTGGGTGGGGATCTTTGAACGCATCGAAGATGGTAAACTATCTGCGGCAAAGGTAACATTTGGTGCAGAGCCAAAAGATTGTGAAGTACAGGAATATATTCAAAAGTGGTACTTCAGTTTGAAATTCAGTCCGGTTGTTGAAACTGTTGTAAAGGATATCAAAAGAAATCCGAAACGGATGCAGCGGGAAGCAAAGAAGCAGATGCTGGAAATAGGCATTGGTACAAAATCGCAACAGGCGTTGAAATTACAGCAGGAACAGAACAAGCAGGAACGCAAAGAGAAAAGCCGCAAGAGAAAAGAGGCAGAAGAGCAGCGAATGTTTGAACTGAAACGGCGCAAGAAAAGAGAAAAGCATAAGGGACATTAAAGTCCCTTGGGCTTTTACTCAAATCGAAAAGTGTTGAATAAAGATTTCGGGAGGTGTTTCTATGAAGAAAAAAGTACTTGCAATTATGTTAGTTGCCGTATCAATCATGTTGATTTCAGCGTGCGGAAAAAAAGAAAAATTGTACGAAATTCCTGATTTATCGCAGTATAAGACAGATTATGTAGGAGATTCTTCAAATGTTATAAATATTGTAAGCGGTCAAGAGTATCCAGAGGGATACTCATATGACAGTATAGAGATACAGTCTGAAACAGAGCCTTATGGATTAACAGTTTTTCTAAAAGATGAGCCGTCGGCAGTCAAACTTGAAGATGAATTGCAGGTTAATGCAGATATGACATTTGACTTGATTGGTAATTTGGGAACAATTGATTATAAAACAGCAGATAGCAAAGAAATTATTGTATCATATGAACGGTGATATATTTTTAGTCAACTTTTAGACAATTTGAAAAGCAGAATATAAAAAGGCGTATGGAAGTTTTAAATCCATACGCTTTTTTGAAAAAAACTCATTTTTGAACAAGAGATTTGTAAGAACATATTATCTATTCAAAGACGGTTACAATTCCATATCATGTGAAGATCGAATCAAAATGTCACTTGGTGGAATGAGCCCACTTGAGTATAGACGTAGTCTAGGAATAGCAACTTAGTCCAAGAAAACGTCCGCACCCCCGACTGGGAGACAGCTTTATATTCATATGCGGAAAGATAATTAATGATATCATCCTGCATATCTAACTTCCATAAATTGTCTTTCGTTATCAGCAATCGGTGGATTTTCCAGCGCTTTAATCCAGTAGATTTCTCCATCGCATTCTAACTGAATATACATCTTTCCGCTTATGAGTGCACATTTAATGATTTTCGTTAATGATCCGGTTTTCAGTGTCGTGTTTACCGCAGTAGCGCCTGGTCTGGCATATGCCGGAAGATCACTGTTTACTGTGAAATATCGGCTGCTTCCGTCTGTGGAATATATTTCTTTATAGGATCCATATCTGCTTGTCGGAACAAATTTTCCATTGACATATTTGTAGGTGAAATTAATTGCATTGATACCAAGAGAATAAGAAACGATGCTCTCTGTAATTACAATCTTATTTCCATTTAAGTTGGTAACTTCGCCTATGCGATGGTTTCCGTATCCTGCCATAATTTCAGTGAAATCAAGGGCCTTTCTGAACTTTCCGTTTGTGTATTTTAATAATGCACATACAGGTCCGTCACCATTATCGGCTGGTGCATAGAGATATAAAAACGGCTGTCCGTTTTTCAATGTATAAATATTTGCTATAACATTATAAAAACGTGTATTTTTTAATCTGTAAACTGTTTTTCCATTAACCGATACAGTAAGTGACGTATATGCTTCATCGTCGGTTTGATTGGCTGCTCTGATTCTGATTTTATCTTTCATTCCATCACCGGTAACATCATATGCTGCGTATGTCCGATTTGCTTTTAATATGCCCCCATTTGCCGTTGCTTTTACGGGTCTGGAAAAAATAATTACAAAACCAATTGCCAGAAACATGGTAAGCACAGAAATAAAACTAATTCTTTTTCTCATAAAACATGCCCCCTTTCGTGTAGGAATTGCTATAATTTTTATATTTTTATTGTATCATTGTATATGTGCAAATTGTATTTTTGAGTTACAAAATCCTAAGATAATTTTATGAGAACCAATCCTCTTCCCGATGCATCTAATTAGTGTAAAAGTAAAAAGTAAACACGTGTAGTAATCCGGCTGGACAAAAGGAGAAGACTAAGTTATGACAAAAGATGTATTTATTAAGGAGGTTCGGGATGCAGAAGCCATGCTGTATCATATATCAAAGTCCATTCTGAAGAATGATTCTGATTGTGGGGATGCTGTACAGGAAACAATTCTTAATGAAAAAAATGAAAGTAACGCCCCTTTTATGGTCATTATATCTTGATTATGATGAAGCTATGAAGGTGTATGAAGATGAAAAAAACAAGTTTGAGTACACAGGTACGGACTATGGCATGGATCTTTATGCCAGAACTAGTATTGACCAGGTGCGTTATAAAGATGGAACGGTTTTAACACTTGATAGGACCATGGGAGGCATCGCTGGCGGTGGAGAAAAACAGGATAAGGAAAATGGTGTCATGATCATCAGAAACAGCTTCCCGCAACTGGTTGATGTAGACAACCTGCAGGCGGTACATTTTGGGAACATTGACCAGTGGCTTGAAGTGAGGGAGTAAAACTTTTTTCTGCGATATAGAAAAATCTTCCCATAATTAGATACAGCTTACAGGGACTATTTGATACTCGGAAGGGTATTACGCCCACAGGGAGATGCGGTGAGTTCGCGCCGGGGACTTAATGATACCGGCGACATTTTAGACATTCGGAAGGATGTCACGGCTGACAGCCAGCATAAAACCGCTTTTTAAGACTATGAGCACTGGATAACAAAAAAAGTTGTCCGGTGCTGTTTTTTATATTATAGTGATGAATGGGAAAAGATAGATGGGAAAACAACAGGATAGAGAGAAAATCGTGCAGGAAATTAAAGTAGCTGCCGATCTGTACAGGAAGCTACCCTTCTGTAAAATACCGGAAGAGCTGAAAAAATTGAGGCTTTATAAAATATACATGCTATAATAGGATCAACTGAATGATTCGTAAAGGAGACGAAAAGTTATGAACAGTATTTTTCACAGAATCAGTGTAAGAAAATATGAAGACAAACCAGTAGAAAAGGAAAAAATCATGGAAATCCTGAAGGCGGGAATGCAGGCGCCAAGTGCATGTAACCAGCAGCCTTGGGAATTTTATGTGGTAACAGACAAAGAAAAAATCCAGAAATTGTCCAAAGTAACACCATACACCGGCTGTGCAGCAGGGGCACCTGCAGTGATCGTACCGGTCTATCATACAGAAGGACTTGTTGCACCATCTTTTGCACAGATTGACATGTCCATTGCCCAAGAAAATATCTGGCTGGAAACAGATACTCTTGGTCTGGGCGGGGTATGGTTTGGCATTGCTCCGGTAGAAGAACGCATGGAAGAAGTTCACAGACTTCTGGGTCTTCCGGAAAATGTAAAAGTTTTTTCCATGTTTGCACTGGGTTATCCGGCAGAGACAAGACCGCAGCAGGACCGGTTTGATCCAGAAAGAATTCACTTCATCGAAAAATAAAGAACTGACAGAGACATGACTGTTTGAAATTTTTACAAATAAAGAAGGAAAAATAGATGGAATTATTTGACGTTATAGACAGCAAAGGTAATCCTGCCGGACAGATTGTATCAAGGGAAAAAGCCCATGCAGAAGGAATTCCCCACAGAACAGCTCACATATGGATTATTCGGAAAAAAGAGGGCAGAGTGCAGATTCTTTTACAGAAACGCTCACAAAACAAGGATTCTTTTCCGGGAAAATTTGATACTTCCTCGGCAGGACACATCCAGGCAGGAGACGAACCACTGGAATCTGCACTTCGGGAACTGAAAGAAGAACTGGGAATCAGCGCAACACCGGAACAGCTGCACTTTGCCGGAACCTTCCCCATATCTTTCGCAAAAGAATTTCATGGAAAAATGTTTCGGGATGAAGAAATTGCTTTTGTCTACATCTATCAGGAGCCTGTGAATACAGCGGAACTTGTTCTTCAGACAGAAGAAGTAGAGGAAGTTCAGTGGTTTGATCTGGAAGAAGTATATGAACAGTGTGGAAAACGCAGGGAGATATTCTGTGTGCCCGAAGGGGGCCTGGGAGTGGTGCGGAGTTATCTGAAAAGCATTGAAAAGAATTAGGCTGAAAGAAAACGCCCTGGAGCACGTTTATTACTCATAATGAAAGTAGAACAAAGTAGAGTGCAATAATTTGATAATATTGTAGTGGGTATACATATGAAATTATTTATGAATAAGAATGAGAAATATGAAGAGCCTGAGGTTCACATGTTTTTTCATAAACAAACGAAAGAAGTAGAGCAGGTTGAGAAGTTTGTAAGATCTCTTTCTATTACCGTTCCGGTTCAATATGAGGATGAAATCTATAAATTATATCCGTTGGTCTGGATTCCAGAGCTACTGTGGATCTGGATGCTACCATAAAAGGCACTAATGTTAGAGTAGGAGAAATTTATTATGAAAAATGAATTGATTTTGTTTGAAACGGCAGATAAGGAGATAAAACTTAATGTGTCTGTTAAAGATAGCACTGTATGGCTTAACAGAAATCAGTTAGCTGAGTTATTTGAAAGAGACGTGAAGACGATTGGTAAACATATTAATAATGCATTGAAAGAAGAGTTGGATAATTCAGTTGTCGCAAAATTTGCGACAACTGCTTTAGACGGTAAAATTTACCAGGTAGAGCATTATAATCTGGATATGATTATTTCTGTTGGATATAGGGTAAAATCTAATCGAGGGGTGGAATTTCGTAAATGGGCGAACAAAGTCCTTAAACAATATATTATCCAGGGATATGCAATTAATGAAAAGAGATTGGAGGCATTGCAGCGTACAGTAAGTATACAAACTAAAATGTTGGCATCAACCCTGGAAGTAGAGGAAATAGATGTGTTGAAAGCAGTTAATTTGTATACAGAGGCTTTAATGCTATTAGATCAATATGACCATCAATCGCTAAATAAGCCAGAGGGAAGTAAACCAATTTATAGGATAACATATGAAGAATGTCGTAGGATGGTAGAGGCTATGGAAGATACATTTCATTCTGATGTTTTTGGCATTGAAAAAGAAGAAGGAAAAGTTGAGGGGATTTTAGCTGCAGTTTACCAGAGCGTTTTTGGAGGAGATGTTTATCCCTCGTTGGAGGAAAAAGCTGCTAACTTATTATATTTTATGATAAAAGATCATCCTTATGCCGATGGATGTAAGAGAATTGCTGCTTCATTGTTTTTGGAATTTTTAAATAAAAATAATTTTTTATATAAGGATGGAACAAAGCGAATAAGCGATGGAGCGATGGTTGCTATTACGTTGATGATTGCAGAGTCTAATCCATCGGAAAAGGATATTATGGTTAATTTGGTAATGAATTTATTAACAATATAGGATAATAGCAAAAATTCCAGGACATGGCTATCATATTCTGGCAGAGGTAACGGGAAAAGAATCTGCCATATGAAATCAAATGCCCTGCCTTGTTGATATGTGGCACAAAGGATCATGCATAAGGTATAACAGAGAATGGCATCGAAAAACGAAAATTCCTTTCAAATATTTTTATGACAGGCAACTTAAAGTTATTTGAATTGAAAAAATTTTGGATTGCCGAATGAGTCTCAGATGATCTGTCGAATCTGTTCCTTTGCAACTGCCATAAAAAAATTTTTTCTTAGATTGAGCAGGCTGATTTCGCCGTATTTCCCGTTTCCTCTGATATTCCAGTTCCCATGCACGATGGGAGAAGACATCCGAATCTTCCACATTGAGATAATCCACCTCATTGGCGGCAATATCACGGCGGTGATAGTCATAATACTTACCAAAAGTACCTTTGAGCTGCTCGATTAGTTTATCCCGGAAATCAGGACGTATCTGGATTCTGGTGTCCAGCAATTCTGTATACTGTTCAGGTTCAGGACGAAATTTTTCTTCCCGGAAAGCGGCGGCATCTTTTTCAAGCTGTTTTTTGAGCGAGATGTCCTGAGAATCAAGGATATCAAGATTGTTATTCATCTGGTCATATTTCTTGGATAGATTTGTCATATCTTTATCGGTAGAGCATTTTGCCTGGAAGATTAGCTGCTCTTTCCTTGATTTCAGTTCTTCAATTTCTTCGGTAACAGTGGTAAGCTGCTGATTCAATTTTATATGCTGAATGGGATTCAAAATACTGGTTTTCTCTTTTTTTACATTCAGCTCTTTCCGTTCTGTAACTTTAGCTTTGAGTTTCTTTTTAACGGTGTTGTATTTATTCAGTATTGGATTAAAATGATTCATCCAGTCATGGATCACTTCTTTTTGCATCTCATTGTGGAGCAAATGATATTGTGTAAAAATCATGTGATTTCGGATTGCTTCCAATGTTTCTGCAATTATCGGAACAGACTTTTCTACAGCTTCAGCCAGTTTTGCTACCTTTGCTTTTAAGTCTCGGAGCATTTTGTTATCCGCACGAATCTGACGGTTAATTTCACAGCGGTCTGCTATCATGCCTTTCTTTTCCATATTCTGGGCAATGTAGCCTTCATGGATGGTTGGCTGTTCGGTGATTCCCTGATCTGCAAAGCTGCGGTGATCAATGGTAGCATTTATCTGATTACGTGCAAGCATTTTATTTACGGCATCTGCCCAGTTTGCCCGCCAGATACAAAGTTGTTCATCACTGTTCCATTGTTGGGAAATAGGATTCTGTCTGCCATATCGGCTGCTCTTGGGGTGTTTATCAATCCGTTCATATCCTTTTTCCTGTGCAACAGAGGAAGTCAGATATTCTTTCTTTTTCCCAACTTTATAGCGATATTGCTTTTCCCATCCCTGTTTCTGAGCAGTTTTAAATTCAGAAGCAGTAAATCCTTTTTATGCCCGTATCCGGGCAGTTTTGGTTTTAAAATCTTTTGGTTTGGTACTATGGTTTTAGATAACTGACAGTGGCATATTTCTGGTAATAAATGAGGAAAGAGAGTAGTACCACTGTCAGTGAAAAATAATCATTGCGTTATACTTCTTCGAGTCAATTCTGGTTCGGAGCATGATTGTTCAACAGAATTCTTTTTGCCAGTTTTAAATTAGCTGTTGCGTTGTCCTGACGAATATTCCGGTTATTGATACGGACAGGAATACATCTCTCCAGAATACGGTCATAAATTCGTTTATGTGCAATATCAGCGGCGTTATTCAGCTCTGATAAAGTGAGATTGGTCGTTATGATCAGGGGCTTTTTACTGCGGTAACGACTGTCAATCACATTAAATACCTGTTCCAGTGCAAAGTCAGAGTTTCGCTCAATTCCGAGATCATCAATAATCAGAAGACTGTAGCGGTTTAAGCTGTTGATGAACTGGTTTCTGTCTTCAAAATGCATTCCGGTAAGGGTATTCAGAATCCGGGAAAAGTTGGTCATCAGTACAGGAACGCCTTTTTCCAGAAGGGCATTGGCAATGCAACCTGCAAAAAAGATTTTCCAGTACCGACATCACCCCAGATGAGAAGTCCGGAAGCGTTTGCTTTCATCTCTTCCCAATTGCTTACATAATTGTGTGCCAGTTTTATTTCCGGATTGATGCCGTTATCCCTGGCAAAAGTGTAGTCATAGAGTGCTTTGTCCTGTAAGCCGCTGGTTTTAAGATGCTCTATTTCCATTTGTTTTTCATGAAGTTTTCTCTGGGCCTCTTCCTGCTCAAAGATTTCCTGCTGGCATTTACAGCGGATGGAAGGAATAAGAACCTTTTCCTGTAATTCATGCCGGCATTGTCTTGGCGTATTGCATTTGGAACAGTAGATCAGGTGGTCTGTTTCGTTAAAATATTCATCAGGCTGAATCTCTCTGTTTGGTGTTATAGCGGTTGCTTTTTCTGTAAATTTTGTCATAATGTTTCGTATTCCTCACTTTCGTAATTTCTTTGCCGGGAAGCAGGATGATCCTGGCTTGCCCAGCTGATGATGGTAGCTGCATGGTTCTGGTATTGCTTTCCGGTAGAAGCCATATAACCGGATAAGCGTTCAATATAATCCTGCCAGTCAGGGATTGTCTGCCGGATATCTTCAAGCTCTTTTTCTGACAGAAAAACATTTTGAAATTTTCCATAGGGTGAGAGTGGATCCTTACTCCCTCTTTTTTCTAAATTGTTCTTTTTTATCTCTTTCTTATTACCAGACAGTTTTCTGTCTGTATCAGGGAAAGAATCCTGTCTGTCAATAGGACAGTTTTCTGTCTGTCTTAGGGAAAGAAATCTGTCTGTATAGTGGATGGTTTCTTTTGGGAGTTTTACATAAATCCGATTAGGCTGTCCGGGTCCCTGCCGTTTTCGGAAGATAAGCTCCTGTTTTTCCAGTACTGCCAGAGCAGTTTTAACAGTCATCTGGCTTTTGTGGAGAACTTCTGCCAGTGCTTCAATCGTAAAGTAAATGAACACATGACCATCTGTATCTGACCAGCCCTCATTTTTCTGGGAAAGCCTTGCCCGGTCGAGCAGGATAATATAAAGCATTTTGGCAGTTTCGTTTATTTCCATGTCCAGAAGGAAACGGGGAAACATCATATAAGATGGCAGGTTGGTGTCTGCTGTCAGAAAGTCAGTCATGTGTTCACCTCCAATCAAAAGGGTTTATTCTCCAAGAAAATCCCAGTCTACATCACTATCTGGCTGTGAATTTTCAGGTGCTGGAAAGGACGCCCTGATTTGGGGCTCCCTTTGCACCATGCCTGCAGTCAGTCCAGAAAGAAAAAGTGGCAATGCCTGTTTCAGACTGTTTTCCACTGCATCTACAATCTGTTTCACAAAAAGTTCTTCCCGTTCTCTTGTTTCCAGATAAGGATCAGCCTGTGTGCGGTAGTAGCGGTCAAAATAATCTACCAGTGCAAGAGAGATTACCTGACTGTAAGATTTAAAATCCTGCCTGTCCATCGTCTGTAAATATTCCCAGGCTCTCCGCTGCTGTTCTTTGTCCAGATTAAAGCGCAGGTTTGTGTTGCGGATATTGTTCTGCATGGTTTATCCCCTCCTTTTTTCGTATTGATTGATTCAGCAGGTCGTACCGGTGTGGTACAGTTTTGCTGTGAGATAAGCATACGAAAATCGGAGGAAAAAGGCATTGAGGGGAAATTGAGCTGGAATTGAGAAAAAATAAACTTTTTATTGATAAATAAGTTTAGATACTAACTCTTTTGTTGTTTTGGTTGTTAATTATATTAAAAGTAGAAATATTTTGATAATGAAAATGTGGGAGAGAAAATGAACAAAAGAAGATACAGCAATCGCAGAAGAAAGAATATTTTACGTGTATTCATTCTTTTAATGACTATCATAATAACCGTTGTAATGTGGAGAACAATAAAAATCGATGTGCAGGTTGGAGAATTAACATTACCGAAAATTTTGCAGTCAGAAAAGTCCTTTGCAGACACTTCGGGTGAATGGAATCTTATTTTGGTCAATCGAAATCATTATATTCCAAATAATTATCAAGTAGAATTGACAGAATTATCGAATGGTAAAAAAGTAGATTCACGGATTTATCCAGAATTACAACAAATGTTTAATGATGCAAGAGCTGAGGGGCTGGCACTGTTTGTTAGAGAAGGATATCGAACAACAGAAGAACAACAAAAAATTATGGACGAGAAAATCAATGAATATGAAAAACAAGGATATTCTGCGAAAGAAGCAAAAAAAAGAGCCGAGAAATATGTTGCAATTCCCGATACAAGCGAACACCAATTAGGACTGAGTGTTGATATTAATGCGGATACCGACAAATGTTCTTCTGAAAAAGTATATCAATGGTTAGACGAAAATGCATATAAATATGGGTTTGTAAAACGTTACCCGGAAGATAAAACGGATATAACAGGAATTAGTAATGAACCATGGCATTACCGTTATGTTGGAACGACTGTCGCTAAAATAATGAAAGAAGAAAATTTATGTTTGGAAGAATATTTAGAAAAATATAAATAAAAACAAAAAAGAATCCTAACTTTTTTTATAGTAGGATTGTTATATTATATAGAAAACAGAGGGAGGCAAATTTGCGAATGGAATACAAAACTGATTCTTTGTTAGTACATCTAGCAAGAGCAGGAGATGAAGATGCGTGTGAAAAACTGGTCAAAAAATATTACTCAAGTATATATCAATATTGTTTGCTACATATCAATGATCCCTATGAGGCAGAGGATTTGACACAAGAAGTGTTTACACGTTTCTTTTCCAATTTATATAGATATAAAGAATATGGAAAAGTTAAGAATTATCTTTATACAATTGCCGGAAATACTGTTAAAAATTATTACAAAAAGAAAAAAGATATTCCATCAGAGGAACTGCTAAAATCAGGGGACTGTAGTAAAAATCATGTAGAAGAGCTAGGAGTCCGATTAACTATTGAACAGGCAGTGAGAAAGTTACCGGAAGAAATTAGAGAAACGGCAGTTTTATATTTTTTTCAAGAATTGAAACAAAGAGAAATTGCAGAATTACTTCACATAAAACTTTCGCTTGTAAAATATCGAATTGGAAGAGCAAAAGAACTTTTGATGAAAGAGTTGGAGGTGAAAAACTATGATGAAATATAAGCAACAAATAAAGGAATATAAAGAGGAGATTGAAAAAAAATATGTAAGGATTGAAGCAGAAAACAGAACAGTAAAAGCATGTCAGAATATTTTGTCAGAGTCAATTTTATCGAAACAATCGCATAGAACATCTTATTTTGAATTTTTGTATGAGCAGACAAAATTCATAAAAAAAAGATGGTGGATTTTACAAGGTTGTATTCTTATGTGTCTATGGATATGGTTGAGTAATTATACGTCAGACATAAAAGATATGATGAGGATTATGGGAATATCTGCCACAATATTTGTGGTTCTGATTGTCCCGGAAATTTGGAAAAACAGAAGAAATGGTGCGATTGAAATTGAGCAGGCGTCTTATTACACACTGCGTCAGATTTGTACAGCAAGAATGTTAATGTTTGGAGTAGTGGATCTGGTGATTGTTATGGCGTTTTTGGCAATTACATATCAAACAACAATACTCTCGTTAAGTGATTTGGTGGTTAATTTTTTACTTCCGGTAAATGTTTCATGTTGTATATGTTTTCGTGTGTTGTACAGCAGATGGGAAAAATCAGAATATATAGCAGTGCTTTCCTGTCTGGTATGGGTTGGTTTATGGATGATGATTGTTGCAAATGATGTTATTTATCAGAAAATTGTAACTCCGGTATGGGTGGCTATGCTGATATTGACTTTTGTATATTTTATTTTTTGTGTTCAGAAGTCATTGGTATTTGATGAAAAAAATTTTGGAGGATTACACGTATGAAATTAGAATTTAAAAATGTAACAAAACAATACGGAGAAGTAAATGCTGTTAATAAAGTGAATTGTGTTATGGAAAAAGGAATTTATGGACTGCTTGGAGTAAATGGAGCAGGAAAGACCACATTAATGCGTATGCTTTGTACGATTGTTCAACCATCAGAAGGACAAATATTATGGAATGGTAAAGATATATGGAAACTAGGAGGTGAATACCGAGAAGTTCTGGGATATTTACCACAGGATTTTGGATATTATCCAGATTTGACCGTGTATGATTATATGATGTACATTTCTTCTATAAAAGGGTTAAAAATGCCGTTTGCCAGAAAAAAAGTGAAGCAATTATTAAATCAAGTAGGAATGGAAAAATTTAGTAAAAGAAAAATGAAGAATTTGTCTGGAGGAATGGTTAGACGTGTAGGAATAGCACAGGCGATGTTAAACGATCCGCAAATTCTTGTCCTGGACGAACCTACCGCTGGATTAGACCCGAATGAAAGAATACGTTTTCGTAATTTAATTAGTGAATTGTCGGAAGAACGTTTGGTGCTCTTGTCTACACATATTGTATCGGATATTGAGTACATTGCGAATAACATTATGTTAATGAAAGATGGAGAACTTTTTTATGCAGGTACTGCGGAAGATTTAGTATCTTCTATGAAAGAAAAGGTATGGCAATGTAATGTTTCGAGAAGTATGATAGACAAATATATGAATGAATATTTGGTTGGAAATATAAAAACAACAAAAACCGGAGCAGAGCTTAGAATTATTTCAATAGAAAAGCCAACAGAAGATGCTGTGGCTGTAGAAAAAAATCTGGAAGATGCATTTCTATTTTATTTTGGAGAAAAATCGGAGGAAAAACAAGATGCTTAAATTAGAATTAAAACGAATTTTTTCAAAGAAAATTAATGTATTTGCAATCGGATTGGCATTGATACTTGCTGTCATTTTTAGCGGATTTGCAGTTACAAGTAATCGCTATGTGGATGAGAATGGAAATGCTAGTACTGGAATTATGGCAACAAGAAAACTTACAGATAACAGACGAGCATGGAAAGGTACATTGACAGAAGATGAACTTGGAAAAGTTATAGAACAAAATAAAAATGCGGTGACACAATCCTCAGAAGAAAATGCAATTTACGGAACGACATTGCAACCGATAGATGATATTAGGAGTTTTATAATATCGGTATTAACACCGGATGCAGAATATGATGAAAGTGTTCTGAATCAAATTACAGAAGAAAATATACAAGAGTTCTATGACACTTATCATAAAAATATGGAAAAGATGGCAGAAGAATATGGAAAGACTTCTGTTCAGAAAAAATACTTGGAAAAGAAATATAATGAAATAAAATTACCAGTAGAATACGAATCTTATAGTTCGTGGGATACTATGATTATGTATGTAGAAACGTATTCCATTATTCTGGCAATCATAGTTGGTTTTATTTGTGCTGGAATATTTGCAGATGATTTTCAGACAAAAGCAGATGCAGTATTTTTCTCTACAAAGTATGGACGTACAAAAGCTGTTAAAACAAAAATACTGGCAGGAATAGCTACGACAGTTATGATTTATTGTATGGGAATTATATTACTTAGTGTGATTTGTTTTGGAGTTATGGGAACCAGTGGTATGAATACACCCTATCAAATGTATCAGGCATATAGTATTTACATTATGTCATATGGACAATACTATTTGTTGACAGTTGTATGTGGATTTATAGCCAGTATGCTGGCGGCTTCAGTGTCTATGTTAGTAGCGGCTAAAATGCATACAATTAGTGTCGCTGTTTGCATTCCGTTCTTTTTATATTGCTTATTGCCATTTATAGGACGGGCACTTTCTGGGTATACAACGCTTTTCAATTTGGTACCAACAATTTTGACAAATGTACAGGCAAGTGTAAAAGTCCCACTTATTTATCAGATTGGGAATTGTGTATTTCGACAAATTCCGCTTGTAATGGTAATGTATACAGTGATGGCAATAGCCTTACTGCTTTTTATTTATAAGAGTTTTCGCAGATACGGAAATAAGTAAAAATTGTATTCATACTCATGAAAAACAAAGTATTTTCTGGAAAATCAAAGCATAATTTAAAGACCGGATAGATTTTTTCCAAGGCAGCTGAGCCATGAAATTCAAGTTTGTCATTTTCCCAAAGTTGCCTAAGTTCAGCCATGTATTTTCCACGAAACGTTTTTGAGATTATCTTAATCGGAAGGAAAAAATCTTTCCCGTTGTCTTTCCAATGATTTTTCACATCCAGCCCTCCACCAAGAACAATCGCATGGATATGAGGATGAAAATTCATGGTACTTCCCCATGTATGAAGGATACAGATATAGCCGATATCAGTCCCAAGATATTTACAATCAGCAGCAAGTTCACTGAGAGTATCTGAAGCCGCATGATAAAGAGCAGTGTATAAGACTTTCTGGTTGCTGTAGATAATGGGATTAAGTTCTTCCGGAACTGTAAAAACCACATGGAAATAAGGAGCATCTAAGATATCCTCACGCCGTGCATCTACCCATTTTTCTTTTGGAAACTCCTGACACATAGGACAGCACCTGTCACGGCAGGAGTTATAGTGGACTGATATGCAGCCGCAGTCCTCGCATACGCTTACATTCACACCAAAGGCGCCGGTTTTGCAATTCATGATGTGGTAAGCGGCTTTTCTCTGAGCGGGAGAAATACTATGTGTGGATTCAAAAGATGAATAAAAACGATGAAAAACATCCTGAATCGTACAATCCTTACTCATGATTCACCACCTTCCGGGTTGTCGAACGGGCTGCGGATTCCCAGAATTGTCTTGTTGCTCACATGAAGGTAAACATCTGTAGAGCGAGGATCAACATGTCCCAGAAGTGACTGGATATATTTTATATCTGTGCCACTTTCGAATAAGTGGCTGGCAAAACTATGACGGCACGCATGAGAGGAAACATGACGGTTAATGCCGGCGAGTTTAGCACTTTTCTTAAAGAACTGGTTAACACTGGCTATATCAAGATATCCACCGGACCAGGAACTTGGGAAAAGGATATCTTTGGGACGACCACATTTGTACAAATACTCTGTGAGAAGGTCTAAATTCTTTTGAGACAGAATTGTATACCTGTCAATTCTTCCTTTGGTTTCACGAACATGAATTGTCATGTTGGTACGTGAAATGTCATCATAATGAAGATGAACAACCTCCGATACACGTAATCCGGAAGAATACATAGTTGCAATAATCGCTTTATGTTTCAGATTCGGAGTGGCGTCAATGATTGCATTTATTTCATCGCGGGACAGAACGGCAGGAAGATTGCGCTCTCTTTTCATAGCTGGAACAGTGTCATCATCCCAGACAGTCTTCAGCACCTTTTTATATAAGAACTTTATTGCAGACCGATAGTGATTGTGAGTTTCAGGAGACCTTCCTTCCAGACGTTTGGCAGTAAGAAAACTTTCCGCATCTTCAAGTGTAAGATCAGAAACATTTTTTCCGATCCAACGAAGGAAGTAACTGACATCAGAGCAATACAGTTGAATAGTTCTTTCACGCAGGTTACGTTTTTCCGCTTCATTGCGGATAGATTCAAAAATATCGTTATACATAATAAAACCTCCAAAATAAGTAGTGTTAATAATTACATCTACCTATTCGGAGGTGCATTAGCGTCATAATTCCGATTGCGGAAGAGACTGGAAAATGTTATTCTTATCATAGGCAGTGGAGCTTTCTTAGTTCAGTTGTTTCGTGTGGTAACTTAACAATAACGGATTATGAAAAGTAATTCCTCTGCTTTTTAATAAAAATAAAACTGCACTACAGCCTTGGCAGGCCATCGCGCAGCGATTTTGTTCAATCGGTATTTGAGGAGGGCTATGATGGAATGATTTACTGTGCAATTATTCTTTCAATTTTATTCCTGCTTAGTGGGATTATGAGTAGTTCAGTGTTATTGATTATTGCATCAGTATTATTTGCACCAAGTCATATTGTAACTTCATATAGAAATGCAAAATGAGATTTGCAACTTGGTATTTGTAAGTTAAAAATAGATGAAAATGTTTTATTGTGCAAAGGAGTGTGTAATATGAGCGAAAATTTTAATAGTCATATTGCCTGTGAAGGTACGGATAATGATATTAATTGGGTTTGCAAAGTCTGTAAAGATTTGCCGAATTATGCGGGAATGTACTTGTATCAACGAGAAAGAGAAAAAAATCAGTTGAAAAACGTAAAGGATCGATGTGCTGATTTAATACTGATGAAATATTATTATGCCTTGCTGCACCTGTTGGACAAGATACATGAGCTTCATGAATGTCCTAATCCGGAAAATGATGTACCAAAATACGCAGACCGGAAATGCTCAACACCAGAATGTTTTGTTTATTATCGATATATATAATACTTATGCGAGCATTTTGATGACAGAAAAGGGACTTAATCAGATTAATCTAAGATGTGATATTTGTTCTGTTTTACCTTATACTATTTTTAGTGACTTAGAAATGATTGCTAAAAATATGCATAGTGATGATATGGAGAAAACACAAAAATTAGAGATAGAAGCAGTAATCGCAGATTATTATTTAGAAGCGGTTGGTTTTTGTGAACAGTGGGATGAGTGTCCGAGCGGAGTGGACTGGTTGGAATTGATAAAAAGTGTTCAGTTGTTAAGGAAATATCTGGAAAAAAAAGATCGTAAGGAACTTCAAATTAGTCTGAACGAATGGAACAGAGTACGGTCTATCGACAACATTCTGAACACTGAAATAAAAACAACTTGTAGAGACTTTCAGACGAAGAACATTCCGTTATGTGTATTGGAAAAGAAAACGCTTGTGTATATGGATTTTGGCGTTTATCAACTATATGAGAGTAATGAAGTTTTCCACACACAACTGTATAATTATGCCGAAATGGATGAAATTCAATTTGTGTATAGTCCTACTCATATGGAGGAAGTATGTAGGATGGACAATTCTATATTTGAGGGCAAACGGCGAGATAATATTTCAAAAATTTGTAGCAACTGCGAAGTCCTTCCGGTTCGGGACGGATGTCTCAAAATTCTCACAGAACCTGTAGAAGTGTGCTTTGACCGTGCGAAAAAACTTCAGGTTTTGAATCAGTATGCTGAAGAGTCAGAATGCGCTACATTTGAGACTCTAGAGGAAAAAACGTGTGGATTACTCAGATGGGACGAAAAAGAGGTGGAAACACACAGAAAGGAAATTTCTTTGTTAACATCTACACAGTTATTTGATCCGAAGAATGAGATGATTGATAACGAAAGCATTAATAGGGTATTTTACGAGATTTGTGGTTCTCGTTTTCCAGTTGAGGACTTTAAGGATTATTGTAAAAAGGAAAGAACCTTTTCCGAGATTAGAGAAGCGGTTCGGCTTCTTTTTATACTAATGAATGCATTAGGCTATCACAGAAATAAAATTGAGAAGCGCACAAAGTTTACATATAAAGCTTTTTATCCTACTTATGATCGTGAGTTTTACAGAACCATTAGAAGTGGTTTTTATGATGTTGATCATATCTGTTATGCGTCAAAATGTAACTATTTTGTTACCTGTGATTATGCATTGTCATCGCAGGCGATGGAAATTTATCGTTATCTTGGATGCAAAACCAATGTCATCTATTGTGAAAAGAAAGCACCTGATCCTTCCTTACCTTTGGCAGTGTTATGTAAGAAAACAGCTACTCCATAAAACTTTTGTGATACTATATCGGTTCGTTCATTGTAATCATATGTGGAAAGTATTGCTTTCTTACTTCAAAAAATTCGTTCTAAGAGAGAAATAAATTCCAGTTGTAAAAACGAATGCAATTCATATTTAATAGATTATAAGGAATTCCGTATGGAAAAACATGCTAAGAAGAACATTATTTGATGAGAAAAGGTGAGGTATATGGAGAGACAGCAAGAGTATGAATTAAGAAAGAAAATTGCAGATGCTATACAAAATGATGTCGACAGAGTATTTTCTGAAAAATTACAGTTATTTAATCATGATTTCTATTATGAGATTCTTTTTCCACTTATCGTGTTAGAAATGAACTATAAAATGAAATCTGAAGAATCTTTAGCTGCGGGATTGGGTGATTCTAATGAATATCTCATTTTAGTAAATCCTCTTCGAGAAGCTATATATTGGTACATACATAGGGTGCTCATATCCGATAGGAAGATTTTGTTTTCAAAGAAAAGGTATGTTCCTAGTTTAGGTGAAGAATATTCATTTGTTGAGTATGTATTACAATTGCACGACGAATTTAAGCGGGGAGAGCAAATAAGAGAAATACGTGATTGCGCTTCAAAGGTAATGATAAAACCTGAAGATGATAATACATATGGTTTCTATTTTCCTGTTATTTCAGAAAAATATCATAAAGAATTATTATATTATTATGGTTTAGATGATACTTTGAATTTTGAGGTAGAAAAAGAAATATTTGTTGAATGTGAGAAATACTTGCATGATAAAATCAATGTGAAAGAGTTAATAAAACATCCTCAGAAGATTTATATTTTTTATAATATACTAAATAGAATGGCAAATGTTATTGATACTAAATATTTCGAGTTGTGTAAGAAACGTGTAATGTCAGACTTAAATAAGATATCGTCGTCTTCACTTAGAAGCTTAGATGATAATACGAATAAAGTGATTATTGGGAGCAAAGATGAGTTGGCCACATTTTTGGCATTGCTTTATTATCTGAGTAGGCTTTGTATGCAGAAGTATATGTTGGCTTCGTCGACTATGGTGGGTGAATTGGAATATGTATGTCAGTATGATCTCGTCAAAATATTAGCATTAGGGAGGCAAATAGGAATCTCGAGAGATTCTGTAATGAGTTATATAGATTATTTTTCGATGGATGTTAACGTGACAAGTGGAAATTTTACTGAATTTCCCCTGTTAAAATTTAAGAATAAAATTATCTGGATACCAAGCTCCATAGTATTGAATGATTTTCAATTCTCGATAGTAAATGGACATTACTACAAAGGAATACGTTTCGAGAATAAGGATGAGACGGTTTCTCAGTCAATAATTGATTATATTGTTAATCATGTGAAT